>JBKCGY010000254.1:0-10323 GCA_046303015.1 Bacteroidota bacterium
TCTCTTCTCCGTTCAATATGCTCACATACTCGCTTGCCTTCGCAATCTGAAAAATGACAACGAATATCAGCGCCACTGCCGCAAGAACCAGATATGTTGTTGTAGTCATAAGTACAAAAATTATGTTGTTTTCTTCAATTCTGTTTTTTTGTTCAAATTATCAAGTGTGATGAATCACGCTTTCTTTTACTAAAGGATGGTTTTTCGGTAACAGAGGTGCTTTAGTCAGATATTTGGCTGTATTCCAAATCACCAATCCGAGGAAGCCTGCACTAATACCCAAACTATACAAGAAATGCCCGAGCGAATTCGAGGCGCCCTTATGATGTTGCTCCAACGTCTTCAATGGACCCGGAGTAATCATCTGATAAAAATCCAACCAGTGTCCGAAGATGATAATCACCGCCATTAATGTTACCACCGTATAACTTCTTTTAGATCCACGTTTCATCAGAATCAACAAAGGTGCTACGAAGTTGATGATCAGATTCAACAGGAAGATTCCTTTGAAGGGTCCGCCTTTACCTCCCGCACCAATACGGTCGATAAAGTATTCTGTTTCCTCCGGCTGATTACTATACCAGATCAACATGTATTGAGAGAACCAGAGATATGTCCAGAACACAGAAAACGCAAACATGAATTTTCCGATATCATGAATATGTTCTTCGGTTACATATTCCAGATAGCCTTTGTTCTTTAAGAAAATAACAAACAGCATCATCAACGAAATTCCCGACACCCATGAGCTGGCAAAGGTGTACCAACTATACATGGTGCTATACCAATGCGCATCAATACTCATCAGCCACATCCAGGGAAGCGTGCTCATTACCGTAAGACCGTAAGTAACAAGAAAGGCGGCAGCTATAGCAAGCGACTTCCAGTAAAAGGAAGTGTCTCCTTTTGTTGCTACATCTTCTGCTAATGAATTTTTACGGAACCAGTTGCGGAAAAACATCCACAATCCTACCGATACAATGGAGAGCACTGTATAAAATACAGGATTCAAAAATCCACTCTTCCAGGTAAGTTTAGCATCATGCTTAACGTGTTCTGTATCTTTCCAATGATAAATATGATGATCGGGAGAGATCCATACATAACTCAATAATATGACCAGCACCAGAATTCCCAACAAGTTAATATTCCCTGAGATGGCTTCCGGAACCCTGCGGAACGATAACGGCCATCCACCTTGCGCCAGCGTAGTTGCGCAAATGAAGAAGAAGCTGGAGGCGGTTACGAGCAACCAGAAAATACCATTATGCATAAGTGCCATCCAGAATTTGGTTGCACCATATGCTGCTTCTCCATGCGCTTCACCGTGTCCGCCGGAAAAAGGATGCAGAAACACAATTCCTAAAATCAGGGTCAGTGCGCCCAGTCCCATTAAAGCATAACTCCACTTTTTCAGTCCGCCAGGAATTTCAAATTGCTCTTTCAGTGCCATTTAATTTCGTTTATAGTTCGTCGTTAGTTATTAATTCGTTTTTGCAACGCTGGTAGAATCTGTTGCTGTTTTTTTCGTTGCGCCCCCGGGTTGCATACTTTGCACATAATGAATCACCATCCATCTTTGCTTAGTACTCAGCTGTGATGCATAACTTCCCATCAGATTTTTTCCGTAGGTTACAGAATACATCATTTGCCCGGCCGGCATTTTACTTACTACAGGATCTGCCACCAAATTTTTAGGTGCGATGGGATAAGGTCCGTTTCCTCCATTATATATTGGACCATTACCATCGAGTTTTTCACCATGACAGATGGCACAGTTTACATTGTATAATCTTTTGGCTTCTGCCATATCCTTTTCGTTCAGCGCAGGAAGAGGATTGGCTACCTGCTTACTGGCCACATAATTGGTAGTGTCTCCGGTTTTGTCTTGAGATACAGGAAAAGCAGCAAGCCCTTCTCTTTTAATGGTTCCCGGAACAGGAGTCGCATTGTAATGGATGCCCGCCTCTTTTAAAGAAGCAGGATCTGAGTAGGTTTCAATAGCCCGGCTATACGCCATATCGGGCATGTAGATCTTTCCGGGATCTCTTTGTACGCTGCTGCATGATGACAGGATCACCGCAGAAGCTAAAGTCAAAGTAGGGAAAATATGTTTCATTACACTCATCTTAATATATTATGCAGTTGCAGGTTCTTTTTCAAATAATTTTTTCTCCTTATCATATCGACCCAACCACCAGCCGGTCTCTGCTTCTTTTTCAAAAACTTCTACCGCTCCGGCATTCTTTAAAAAGGCTTTTACTTCTTCTACATTCGTCTTATCAGTAACCTCCAAAGGCATTACAAACAAATCATCTGTCGCACGCAAATGGAAATGATCTTTCTTTACAAAAGGAGCCAGCTGACAGAGATAACAGAAGGTCAATACCATTCCCACTGCTGCACAGAGTACAGTCAATTCGAAAATAATAGGAATGAAGGCAGGCAAAGGAAAGCTGGGTTTACCACCAATATTCAAAGGCCAGTCCTTTGTAAACACCCAACTCATAAAACTAAGAGCCGTGGTGGTTCCGGTGATCCCATAAATAAATCCTGCTGTATGCAGACTGGTATCACGCAATCCCATCGCGCCATCTAAGCCGTGTACAGGAAAAGGCGTATATACATCATGAATTTTGTAGCCGGCCTTACGTGTATTTTTTACCGCAGGAAACAGCGTCTTTTCATCATCAAAACAGCCTACAATAAATTTTTTAACTGGCATATTGTTGGTTTACTTAATCAATTAATGGTGTGCATCATGTGCAAATTCTTCCACACTCTTCTTTTCAATCGGGTCCATTTTATCTTTAAAACTTTCTCCGCTTCTCTTCAACACGTGTTTGATCTCTGCAATCGCAATTACAGGGAAGTATTTAGAGAACAGGAAGAAGCAGGTAAAGAACAATCCGAATGAACCGAGATAAAATCCAACCTCCCAGATAGTAGGTCTGTAATAAACTGACCAGGAAGAAGGAAGATAATCGCGATATAATGAGGAAACGATGATCACAAAACGCTCAAACCACATACCCACATTCACCACAATACTCATAAGGAAAGTAAAGGCGATATTGCGGCGAAGTTTTTTAGACCAGAATAACTGAGGCGTGATTACATTACAAGTCATCATCAGCCAGTAACTCCATCCGTAAGGACCGGCAATACGATACTTGAAGAAAATATCATACTCATATTTCGAAGCACCATACCAGGCCATGAACAGCTCGGTAAGATAGGCACAGCCTACAATCGAACCGGTTAATACAATTACCTTATTCATGTTCTCAATGTGGCTGATGGTAATGTAATCTTCCAGGGCATACACCTTTCTTAATACCAGCATCAGCGTTTGCACCATCGCAAATCCGGAGAAGATGGCACCGGCCACAAAGTAAGGAGGGAAGATCGTAGTATGCCAACCGGGAATTACCGAAGTGGCAAAGTCGAATGATACAATCGTGTGTACAGAAAGTACAAGAGGTGTACTCAATCCAGCCAATACAAGAGAAAGACTTTCATGACGCTGCCAGTGTTTGGTAGATCCCGTCCAACCAAATGCAGAAACACCATAAAACATTTTGGCCCATTTCTTTTTTGCACGATCGCGCAAAGTAGCCATATCAGGAATCAAACCACTATACCAGAATAATAATGAAACAGTGAAATAGGTAGAAATCGCAAATACGTCCCACAATAAAGGTGAGTTGAAGTTAACCCACAAAGGTCCTCTTGAGTTTGGATAAGGTAATACGAAGAATGCCATCCACACACGACCCATGTGCCATACGGGGAATTGACCCGCACACATTACCGCAAAGATGGTCATCGCTTCTGCCGCTCTGTTTACACCTGTTCTCCAACCCTGACGGAACAATAATAAGATCGCAGAGATCAGGGTTCCGGCGTGACCAATACCTACCCACCATACGAAGTTGGTAATATCCCAACCCCATCCGATGGTTTTATTAAGGTTCCACATACCTGTACCGTAAACCACTTCCACATATAAACTCACTGCACCAAAAATCAAAAGTGCTACGGATATAATGAAACCGATCCACCATAAGCGTGAAGGCGCTGCCTCTACCGGTCTGCAAATATCTTCTGTAACCTGTTGATAGGTTTTGTCGCCGTTTACCAGCGGTTCCCTAACCTGTGATTCATACTTTAATAATGCCATATACTTTTTTCACTTTGAGTCACTGTTTATCAAACGGTGACCTGGGTTTTCCAAACACGACTTGCATGTTTGATTTAATATGCTTTTTACCGATCAATTAATGATGACCTGCTTTTTCTTTATGCCCACCTCCATGTACTTCTTCGTGCGCTTCTTCATGATTACCTACCACTCTCTCCGTATTACGCACTTTCGCCATATAGCTCACGTTAGGTAATACGTGAATTTGCTCGAGCACATAGAATGTACGCTGAGCTCCCTCTTCTTCTTTGGTGCGCACTTTACGAATGGCACTTTCCTGATCATTAACATTACCAAACACAATTGCGTTAGTAGGACAAGCCTGTTGACAAGCTGTTTTCACATCACTATCAACGAGCGGGCGACTTTCTTTTTTCGCATTCAACTTGCCTTCCTGTAAACGTTGTACGCAGAAAGAACATTTTTCGATCACCCCACGACTTCTCACGGTAACATCGGGATTCAACACCATGCGAGTTAACTCATCATTCATCTGAACAGTTACCTCATTCAAGCGGCCTGATTCCACAATACCCTTCTGATTGTCTTTGAAACTATCAGCGCCATTCCAGTCGTGCCAGTTGAAGCGACGAACTTTATAAGGACAGTTATTGGCGCAATAACGCGTACCAATACAACGGTTATAAGTCATTTGATTCAGCCCTTCACTGCTGTGGTTGGTAGCGGCCACGGGGCAAACATTTTCGCAAGGCGCATTGTCGCAATGCTGACAAAGCATAGGCTGAAATACGACATCCGGGTTTTCAGGATCGCCACTAAAATAGCGATCGATACGCAACCAGTGCATGTCATGATATTTTGCGACCTGATTTTTACCTACAACAGACACATTGTTTTCTGCAGAACAAGCTACCACGCAGGCACCACAACCATTACAGGTGTTGAGGTCTATGTTCATTCCCCATTTAATCCCCGGCTTATCATAAACTGGATAAATGGTTCCTTCTGCTTCAAAATTGTCTATGCCTCCATAATCTTTCAATTCAGCTAAACGCTCATTGATGATGACCTTAGGATCTTTTTTGAATATGGGCAGACTGGTTTCTTTCACTACTTCATGACGATCGCCGTAAGAACCATGCGTTTGCATTTGTGCAATCGGATACTGGTTTCCTGTTTTTTCTACAGAAACAGCGAGAGCATTGTAGTCATAATTGCGACCATTATTCGCAACCAGGGGATAAATATTTTTACCAGCCCCTTTAGCAGCAAGCCCTACCTTCTCTGATCTACCATATCCAACAGCAACAGCTATAGTATTTTTTTGAGTACCAGGAATGATTAACACGGGCAGTTCAACTTCTTTATTACCGGCCTTCAGTTTGATTACCGGTTTAGGAGGTTCTACCTCATATTGATCCATATTCAGATCGGGGAATAATTCTTTGGCAGCTGCAGTAGAAATAACAGCGTAGTTATCCCAGCAGGCTCTTGTGATCGGATCGGGCATTTCCTGCAACCAGGGGTTGTTCGCCATTTTACCATCACCGATACTTACTTTTTGATAAACAACCAGCTCATAAGCTGCATTTCCTGCAGGCTTAATGGCTGCCGCTGCAGTTGATAAAGCCGCGCCGTTAAAAGTAGCACCGGCAACTGCAGGAGTAGCAGGATTGATCACGCCATCTCTTAACGCCTGATCAAAATTGGATTGCCCAGCCAGTTTATTTGTCCAGT
The DNA here is from genome assembly GCA_046303015.1 of Bacteroidota bacterium. Taxonomy (GTDB): domain Bacteria; phylum Bacteroidota; class Bacteroidia; order Chitinophagales; family Chitinophagaceae; genus Lacibacter. The sequence continues at coordinate 5,903 of JBKCGY010000254.1, forward strand.
ATGACTTATAAAATGTTTCGTAATCTGCATCCGTGCTATCAGACCATTTCAATAATGAAGTGGCAAAGGCACGCGTTTTGAATAAAGGATGAATGGTAGGCTGAATGAAAGAGATATAGCCTGTTTTAGGTTCGGCATCTCCCCAGCTTTCCAAAAAGTGCGGAGTTGGAAGCAGATATTGACATTGCTCTGCTGTTTCATCTTCTGTTTCATTGAAAGAAACAGAAAGACTTAATTTTTTCCAGGCCTCACTTAATTTTTTGGTATCTGCATAAGTATAGAAGGGGTTGGCACCATATACCAGTACCGCACCCACATTTCCACCGTTGATATCTGAAAGGAGTTGCTCAAATTCAGCATCTACCCCTTTTCTATATTGTACTAAAGTACCATAGTTGATCGTCTTACCATTGGCTCCAATAATATTGTTGATGGCATTTACCAGGATCTGAATGTTTACATCGTTACTTCCGCAAACAACCACCGCATTGCCGCCGGCATTTTTTAATTCGTTGGCAGCCGCATCAATACCGGCTTTCAGTCGAGCATCGCTGATAGACGGGGCACTAACGGCAGCGCCTAAACGAGCTAATAGATTTAATAATACAACACCTAATTCACTCGGACGATGTGTGTAACGCTCATCTGCGCTGGCACCCGTCATACTATACATACTTTCAAACTGAAAGTGACGGCTCATGGAAGTGTTGGTGGAAGTCACTTTACGCTTGGAAGCATATTGCTTTGCAAACTCAACAGGACTTAACCAGGTACCGAGAAAATCAGCACCAAAACTTACAATCACATTCGCGTTATCAAATTGGTAAGAAGGGATTCCTTTGATACCATAAGAAGCCTCATTCGCCTGGATCAATCCACTATAAGATACCGCATCGTATTGAACATGCTTTGCGGCCGGATATTTCGCTTTGAACTGATCGATAACCGCTGCAACAGAAGGAGAATTTAACGTGGACGTTAAAATAGCAATCTGTTTTCCTCCTAATCCAGCTAATGCTGATTTGATTTTATTATCCAAGGCTTCATAAGTAGGAGCCTCTTTAAATCCGTTACCCGATTTTTCCATTGGGAAACGCAAACGGGCTGTATCATATAAACTCAACACGGAAGCCTGCACTTTTTGGCTGGTTCCGCCTTTAGTATACCCTAACTCATTCCCTTCAATTTTGATTGGTCGGCCATCTCTAACCTTAGCCAATACAGGCACCACATCACCATCCAGCACAAAAGACGTTGCATAGTAATTCGCTACACCTGGTACAATATCAGCAGGCTTATTAAGAAAAGGAATTGATTTTTTTACCGGCATTTCGCAGGAGGCCGCTAACGTTGCTGCTGCCGTGCTGAAGCCTAAATATTTCAGAAAGTCTCTGCGCGGTGTTTTGGCAGACTGATCACCAAACTCAAATGGCAACTCCTCTTTAAATTCATTGGATGAATTTTCCTGAAATGGTTGCGTATTATTCAACTCTCCGAAACTTTGCCAGTATTTTTTCTTACTCATATGCTTATATAGCGAATTTGAAAATTAGGGTTGACCTGAACCGAAGTTCACCGGTTATTAATAATGACATTTTTGACACTCCGTTCCTCCGATCTTTTCTACTGTCACACTATCCATTTTGCCCGCTTTGATATCATTGTGAAATTTCTCATACATGCTGTAGAAACCATTGTCTTTAAATTTCACGCTGGTTTCACGGTGACAGTTAATACACCATCCCATGCTCAGATTACTGAACTGATAAACTTCTCCCATTTCCTGGATAGGCCCGTGACAGGTCTGACACTGAACGCCACCCGCTTTTGTATGTTGAGAGTGATTAAAATAAACGTGATCGGGGAGGTTGTGAATCTTGATCCACTCGATAGGTTTACCCTCAGAAGTATATTTATTTACAGCAGGATCCCAGCCGGCATATTTATAAAGCTTTTGAATTTCAGCAGTTCCGTCTACTTTGCTTCCATCTTCACGAACCAGTTCTGGGCCTTTATACTCATTAATCGCCATGTGACAGTTCATACACACGTTTACGCTCGGAATATTGGCATGTTTACCCTCCATTGCGCCACCATGGCAATACAGACAGTTTACCTGATTGATGCCGGCATGAACTTTATGAGAATAATAGATGGGTTGCTCCGGTTGATAGTTGGTCTGACGCCCCAGGCCAATCGCTCCCTGAATGGTGAAATATCCACCTACCAAAAACAAGAGTATAATACCTGTGGCCACATACGCTTTATTTTTCCAGAAAGGAACCGGTTCGGCTCTTTCTACGCCTACTTTATGATCGGCCAATTTTTTCAGATTGCTGTTGATCTGTAAAAGAATCAAAGCCACTACACCTAATACCAGCGCTAGAATACCAAATAAGAAGGAGTTGTCTTCAGGCGCTTCGGCGGGAGCCGCTGCTCCGGGAGCAGGGGTACCTGCAGGAGGAGGTGTATTTATATAAGTAACTATTGCGTCAATTTCCGTATCGGTAAGCGCATTGAAGCCGGTCATTAATACTCCATATTCTTTGATCAAAGACGCAGCATAAGAATCTGTTTTGGCAAATCCTGCCGGATTACGGATCCACGCATAGAGCTTTTTTCTGTCGCTCCATGGGCCCCTTTCTTCTACACCAGCAAGCGCCGGACCGGTCAGTTTTTTATTCAATGCATGACAGGATGCGCAATTGGTCTGGAAAAGGGCTTTTCCATCCTGCGCCTTCAAGTTAATTCCTGTAAAGAATGAAAAGAATAGAAATAACAGCAAAAATGCCGGGCGGGATAAGTAATTTGGTTTATTCATAACGCTCAAAAGACGTATTATATTAAAAGATGATATCTTCTTTTTAATTGGTCGCAAATTTAGGGTACGATACTGACATAATATCCACAGTTTTCAACTTTTTTTAGTCTCTTTTAAAAAATATCAAACAATCTTGTTTTTGCGACTTAAATATTTGATGATACTTTAAGAAATTATGTGAAGGTCTTTTGCGGGTTTAACCGACTTTTGCAGGAATGTTTAATCAATTAAGAAATAAATGGGGTGTTGGAGGATGGCAGTTTGTACTGATCTTGAGCACTTTTGCCGCAGGAGGAACTGCTTGCAGTTTTGTTGGCAAGCAACTTTTATCTTTATTATTACCTAAAGATTCCTGGCTTTATAGCGTATTATTTATACCGACCATTACCCTCCTATGGCCTTTTTGTGTTTTGTTGATCAGTATTCCTCTTGGTCAATATAAGTTCTTTATCAACTATTTAAACCGAATCTGGAAAAGAATGAGCGGAAGGTGAGTGTTGAAAAATTACATATTGCCATTTTTGCTTCGGGGTCGGGCTCCAATGCGGTGAAATTAATAGAGCACTTCCGTAACCATGAGTTTATTACCGTTCGACTTATCGTATGTAACAACCCGAAGGCGGGAGTTATTGAAAAAACAATCGAGCATAATATTGAATTGCTTCTGATCGAAAAAGATCGTTTTTTCAGGGGAGATGGTTATGTGGAGTTCCTAAAAGAGAAAAAAATTCACTGGATCATTCTGGCTGGTTTTTTATGGAAAATACCAACCACACTCATTGAGGCTTATCCAAATAAAATTGTGAATATCCATCCGGCCTTGCTGCCCAAATATGGAGGAAAGGGTATGTATGGCACACATGTACACAAAGCGGTGTTGTCAGCCAAAGAACAAAAAAGTGGCATTACGATTCATTTGGTAGATGAGATCTACGACCACGGAAAAATCATTTTTCAGGCAGAATGCCAAGTAGAGCCCACCGACAATCCTGAATCGCTGGCCAAAAAAGTGCAGCAGCTGGAACATACTCACTTTGGGAAGATAGTAGAAAGGCTAGTTAGTGGTTAGGGGTTGGCTCTGGTTGGTTAAGTGTCGCACCTGGGGGCAAGCGCAGACAAAAGGCAAAAGAATATATACCTTCATTTTGAAACATATTATATTATATATCATATTATGTGCGTGGATCGCTCCGTGCATCGCACAGATCAAAATCAGCGGAACTATTTTCGATAGCACTAAAAGAAATCTTGTGGAAGGCGTACAAGTGTTGTGCACCTGTGGTACCATGAGTTTTAGTGACAGTACAGGCAGCTATTCCATATTTACAGGAGAAAAGGATTCGCTTTTTTTCTTTTTTCGAAACAAGCCGACTCAAATGTTTGCCGTGTCTTCTATCAAAGACTATGGAGCGTTTGATATTGCCCTTCATTTATATATACCCGGAAAATACAAGCAACTAAAAGAGATTATTGTTTACGGCAAAACACGCAAACAGGATTCTATAGAAAACAGATTACAGTATGATAAAATCTTTCGATTCTCTCCCGGCATCAGCCTGAGTAATGCGGCTCCGGAATCGGGGATTGGGGTCGGACTTGA
>JBKCGY010000255.1:0-7901 GCA_046303015.1 Bacteroidota bacterium
CCCAAACCGGTCAATTTCTTCTTTCTTGCCTGTATCACGTTCTACCTTCTCGGACTTATTTTGGGCTGGAACCGCTGGATTGCTATGCTAGGCGCCATCGCTTATGCCTACTCCACCTATAATCCTATCATCATCGGTGCCGGTCATGATACCAAAATGCTAGCGATCGGTTATGCGCCACTGGTAGTGGCTGGATTCTTACTTTTGTTTCAAAATAAAAGAGCCCTTGGCATTGCCGCACTGGCTACCGGACTTTCCTTGCAGATTGGTACCGGACATTTACAAATCGTTTATTATACCGTTCTCATTTCCGGCATTATCACACTGGGTTTTCTGATCCATACCTTTTATACAAAAGAATGGAAGAATGCGATGATAACATTACTGGCCGCCTCCATCATCGGTATCGTTTCCTTTTGTTCGAACGCAGTTACCACCCTCACTACACTCGACTATTCAAAAGCCTCAATGCGTGGTGGCATCAGTGAGTTGAAAGATGAAAAAGACAAAAACATAACCGGTGGAGGCCTGGATAAAGATTATGCTTTTAAATACAGTGTAGGATTGGGTGAAACCTTTACCATGCTGGTACCCGGTCTTTATGGAGGTAGCAATGGCGGTAATGAATATGCGTCTTCCACTTTTGCAGATAAACTTACTGAAGTTGGATATCCCGAAGATCAGGCCTTGCAATATGCCAATGGTATTTCCTATTGGGGAGATCAGCAACCTACTTCCGGACCTGTGTATTTCGGAGCAGTCATGATCTTTCTGTTATTCATAAGTATGCTTTTACAAAAAGATTATCTCAAATGGAGTTTATTGGCTGCGGGTATCTTTGGCATCATTCTGGCGTGGGGCAAAAACCTTTCTTCCGTGAACTATTTGTTATTTGATTATCTACCCTACTATAAAAAATTCCGGGCTCCATCTATGGGATTATTCATGCCGCAACTGGCATTCACCATCATTGCAGGAATGGGGCTGCAACAATTATTTGATTCTGCTCAGCATATTGAACTCAATAAATTTCTTAAAAAAGCAGGGGTTGCGCTGATCGGCCTTACCCTAATCACAGGATATCTATACCTATCAAACGATTATGCGGGCAAAGGGGATAAAGACATTAAAGAAAGCATGAAATCTGCCATGTTGCAGCAGCTGTCACAAAATGCACCTGCCACTGCTACCGCCGAACAGGAAGCCGAAAAATTTGGTAAAGAATTTGTAACCGCTATACAAAATGACAGAAGAACGCTGGCCGGTTCCGACCTACTAAGAAGCATCATTTTAATGTCGCTGGTTTTAGCCGTAATCGGGTGGACACTCAAACAAAAACAATATAACGTAGGAATCATTGCCCTGGGCATTCTTTGTTTATTTGATCTATTAACCGTAGACAAACGTTATCTCAATAGTGAAAGATTTGTGGAAGCATCTGATTTCCAGAATAGCTTTGCCATGAGTACGGCCGACACACAGATCAAGCAGGATACTGGGTACTATCGGGTTTTCAATAATGCAACGGATCCATTCAATGAATCCAACACCGCATATCATCATAACTCCATTGGAGGATATCACCCAGCGAAACTACAGATCTATCAAGATCTGATCGAATACCAGATCTCAAAAAACAATATGCAGGTATTGAATATGCTGAATATGAAATATGTGATCATCAGAAATCCGCAGAATGGCGAAATGATTGCACAGCAGAATCCGGATGCGTTTGGCCCCTGCTGGCTGGTAAAAGGGATCAAATATGTTACAGACGGAAAAGAGGAAATGAATGCACTGGATAACACAGGTCTCAGAGACAGTGCGGTCGTTCAAAATAAATTTAAAGCCGATATTAAGGATATGCCTGTTTATGATAGTACGGCCAACCTTACTTTCATTCAGAACAGAAACGATCTGATTCGTTATACATTTAACGCAGCTGCGCCGCAGTTTGGAGTGTTTAGTGAAATATATTACGACAGAGGGTGGAAAGCATTCATTGACCAAAAAGAAGTGCCCATTATAAAAACCAATTATGCACTGAGAGGCCTTTTCATTCCTGCAGGTAAGCATGACATTGAATTCAGATTTGAGCCCTCAGCATACAAACAAGGGAATATCATCAGTCTGATCTCCTCTATACTGATCTATATTTTTGTAGCGGGCGGATTATTCTGGGAATGGAAAAGATCGCAAGGTCAATTGGCATGAAGAAAATTCTGAATATTGTTCCTTATACTTATCTACCTTACAGTTCAGGTGGACAAAAACTGATTGCCCGTTTCAATGAATATCTGGGGCAGAAAACCGACCTGCATACTGTAGGCACGAAAGACAATGATACCGTTCATATAAAAAATTATCAGTTTCATCCCCTACTCAACAGATCAAGGTGGCGTTATCTGAATCCGATAATTCCCTTCAAACTCATCAGACTGATTCGAAAAAAAGAAATCGAAACGGTCATCTTTGAACATCCTTATTATGGCTGGGTTATTCCTTTTCTTCGTTTATTCACATGCGTTAAAATCATTTGTCACACTCACAATGTAGAGTCTGAACGTTTCCGCAGTATCGAAAAAAAATGGTGGCGTATTCTTGCTCTCTATGAGGGGATCGTACTAAGGCATTGCGACAAGATCTTATGTATTACTGAAGAGGATCGCGCATACTTTACAGAAAAGATGCATATTCAAAAAGACAAATGCATTATTGTTCCTTACGGAATTGAAGAAAAAGAACCGCCTTCGGACAAAGCTGAATGCAAAAGGATCATTTGTAAAAAACATCAACTCGATCCTAATTTGCCTTTGTTATTTTTTAATGGGGCACTTGATTACAAACCCAACATCGAAGCTTTGGAGATTATTTTAAATATTATTCTACCCCAACTTCGATCAAAAGGTTTTGAATGTCAGATCATGATTGCAGGCAGAGGGCTTCCGGCTCATTACAATTCGTTAGAATCATGGAGAAAAGAAAATATTTTTTATGCAGGATTTGTTGATGATATCAATATGTATACAAAAGCAGCTGATATATTATTAAACCCTGTTCTTACTGGTGGAGGCATAAAAACAAAAATGGTCGAAGCCTTGGGGCTTAACACAACCGTTGTATCAACCCAAAGCGGAGCGATAGGGCTACAACAAGATCAGGCTGGAGAAAAGTTACTTATCTCGAAAGATAATGACTGGGAAACATTTGCGAATCTGATTATTACTGCACATAAAAAAGATAGATTTCAAACACCGGATAAATTTTATTTCCACTATTACTGGGAGAATATCATTGAAAATTTTCTTGGGCACCTATCTTAGCACATTACCAGAGATTCTGAAAATTATATTCTTAATCCAATTCCGAACCCTTTCCTTAAAACTGTACAAATTTGAGGTTAATTGATAATGCAATCCGTTTCCTAATCTCGAATTCAAAATTTGTAGCTCATGAGTCATCATAATCTTTCTGAGCGAAAGTCTTTTTTCGGGAGAAGTGCTGGCATTATTGATATGCACAATGGATGCTCCTGAGAAAAATAAATTTTTATACCCTAAGGACTGTATCTGCCAGCACCATAAATGATCTTCGCCATACATAAAGAATCTCTCATCCAGTTTCTGATCAGATAATTTTTGTAATAGTTCACGTCTGAACATAAAAAAAGCACCATTCAGCCAGTCGCATTCAATATTGAAATCACCTTTAAAGTATTTCCCAAGCATCAGCGTAGCTCTATTTTGATAGGGCATCAGATAGAGTAAGGGTCTGAACAGATCCAGTAATTCCCATTGCAAGTTTCTGAATTTTCGTGCCGTATATTGCACCGTACCATCCGGATAAGTCATCCTACACCCTATCACTCCAGCTTCGGGATGACTATATAGGAAGCTTTGCGTTTTTCCGATCGCATCCTCTTGTAAAAGGGTATCGCTATTCAACAAAAGGATAACATCACCCGATGCGGATGAAAGTCCTACATTATTTCCCGCAGCAAATCCAACATTTTGACGATTCTTTATAAGTTTAATATCAGGATACCTTATCTTGAATGAATCGGGATCGCATTCAGTTGATGCATTATCCACTAAAATGATCTCATAAGGAACTGAAGTATGCAGCATAACAGAATCAATGCAGTTGCAAGTGATCTGAAATGTATTATAATTAATGATGATAACGGAAACCACGAATACAATTTACGCTATATGAAAGAAACATAAAAATCTTGGAAAAGAAACCCTTTTTTATGAATCCGAAAGGCAAAAAACGTTGAAACCGGATGATACGGATCAATTCATCCGGGATTATTAAATCTCCCGCATACTCTTTAAGCTGACCAAGCGTACATATATTGAGATTTCTCATCAGGCGCCACCATCCGTCGTAAGAGATCCATCCTTCAAAAACGGATCGGCCATGCTTCTGATAATAGATTAATGCTTCCCTTATCTCAATATCAGGATTCCGAAAACAGGCATTGGTTACCTGAGTGTCATTATAACTCATTGTAATAAGGGGCATATCAATATATGTACAACGGTATTTACCTATCATTCTCACATAGGCTTCAATATCTACTAGCCATTTTAATGCAGGATCATACAATTCCCGGACGCCTTTGCGGAACATTAATACACTGGGCGGTCCGATTAAATTTGAGGCAAAAAGTCGATATGGATGCCGGCTGATCTGTTTAAATATGTGTTGGGATATTGTTTTATTAATTGATATATTTTGGCGTTCATAAAAAGCAACATAACCGCAAAAAATACAGTCAACATCCGGACTTATCGCATCCGCAAATTTTGACAAAGCATGTTCATCTGTGAGCCAATCATCGTCATGAATAATCTTGATCCATTCACCCTTAGCATATTTAAGTCCTTCCATCCAGTTGGCCGGAGTACCTCTCGGGATAACATTTTTATAATATTGAATTGAAAAATTGAATCTTTGACCGAGTACAAATTCTTTGATCCGATCATCTGGGGAGTCATCGGTAATAATGACTTCAAAATTTTTATATAATTGTTTCTCAATAGAATGAAGCAGACGAGATACATAAGCGATGCGCTGGTAAGCCGGTATACAAATTGAAATATGAGGATGTAAAGTATCCATTTTCAGAAGAGTCATTTTATTGTAGATAAAGCGGCATCCAATTGATGAAGTATTACATTCTTTTTAGTATGCATTTCTAAAAATCGATCATACGCATTATGTCCTTTTTGGTATAGGTTTTCATGTGTAAGGCCAGGAATGAATGCAGCTAATCGATCAGTGTCACTCATATCAAAAAGAAAACCTGTTTTTTCATCCACAAAATCAGATATGCCCCCGGAATCTCTAAAAACTATTGATGGAATTTTATGGGCAGCCGCTTCAAGTACTACCAGCGGGTAAGGATCCTCTCTTGAAGTAAGCAACAAAATATCATAATTAGCATACAGATTTTTTACCTGTTCCGGAGGTAATAAACCTGTAAATTCAATGTTTGAACGACAATTCATATCTATGGAAGAAAGATAATTCTTTTCGTCTTTTGGAGAAGCAAAACCACCTATCCATGTAAAAAATATGTTGGGGTGACCTCGGACAACTTTATTCGCAATTTCAATAAAAAGATCTGTTCCTTTTCTGTATGAAGCCATGCCAACGGCACAAATTCTCAATTCCTGATGCGCCCCACTCACCTCGAAGATTTTATGCTCATTAAAGTGATCAAGATTAAAAAAATAATTTAAGCGATATAATAATTGATTTTGTACGCCAAGTGACAATAGATATTCTTTTACTTTTTCACAAGGATAAAGAAATATTTGACTTTCATTTAACACGGGGATTACATTTCTTTTCATGGAATATAAATGAGCTACATAACTCAACTCATGCACATAGGTAACGATTGGCTTTTTAGAAAATCTAAGCCAATTAACCGCCCAGCCATTAATCATTGAATTGTTCAGGATAAAAGCAGTATTATTAGATCTCCTTATTGAGATAAGTAAGCGCCATCTGCTTCTAAACAGATAATATAATTTCGGAAAAAATTTTTTCGTTGAATAATCGGCAGGTTTTATAATCAAAACATTTCCCAAAGAATGGAAAGAATCCTCTAACTGCCCTCCTCTAAGCAATATGATAAAAAAATCACACTCCCATTCGTTCTTCATTAAAGACAACAGATTCAATAATAATATGGGCGCACCTGTAGCAGAGGCCTCATGAACAATAACCGTTACTTTAGAATATTTAGAGTTCAACATTTTTGATATACAGCTACATTATTGAGATAAAGTTGCACGTCTTTTCTAAAGAATTTTTTAAATAAAACTGAACACAAGTTTGGGATGAGAATAAAAAATATCTTGTAAGGTATGCGGAGTAAGGTAGTCTTTTTTACGAAAGGATAAAATTTATCATAGTATAAAAGTATTTTCAGCTGAATGATCGTCTCATAAAAACTACCTGATTTATTCACCTCGACTTTTCTAAATCCATGTTTCACCATTAGATGCTCTATCGCAAATAAAGTATATCGTGCTGCATCGTAAGGTAGCTCATGTTCTTTCCATACGAATGGACATGTAATCAGAATATTCCCCCCTTTTTTTAAAACACGGTTCAACTCACGGACCGTTTCAGACAGATCAAAAATATGTTCAAAAACCTCAGTACATAAAATAGAATCAAAATGTTCCGACTTAAATGGAAGTGATTTGCCATCATAGAAAACATCAATCATCTCATTATCATGCGGATGCCCTTCATTTTCAAAATCTACACCCGTATAGGACTCACAAACAACCAAATTTCTGTATGGCTTAGAACCACATCCAAAATCAAGTACATTCCCGTATAAATAATGAATGTATTTTTTAATGGACCTGAAAAGATTACTCCGTATTATATAATAAGGATGAAAGACAGAGGGATTAAACTCATTAGAGGAAATGCTTGCCATTATTAAAAAGAAATTCAAATAAATATAAAATTACTACTAATTTTATTTTTTGGGCCATAAAATTCGGTAACACATGATATTGAAAAGTATAAATAAATTTTTAAATCCTTTTGATTTACAACTTATAAAACAAAATAACACTTCTCTTTTCCCTGAAGATTTTAATGATTCACACAAAAAGATCTATTCATTGGTAAAAGACTATACCATGACTTCCCCTGAACGAATCTGGTCCTTTATTGAATCCATTAATTACGTAAACAAACATGCCATTGAAGGTGCAATAGTAGAATGTGGCGTTTGGAAAGGCGGAAGTATAATGGCCGCTTTGTTAAGACTTATGGAATTAAAGGACAGTAGCCGAGAGGTTTATCTGTATGATACTTTTGAGGGTATGAGTGAACCTACAGAGTATGATATTGACCCTAAAGGAAACAAAGCCGCTACCCTTCTAAATGAAAGAATCAAAGATCAACAAGACCATGTTTGGGCATATTCTCCACTAGAAGATGTTCAACAGAGAGTATTCAAAACCAATTATCCAAAGGAAAAAATTCATTTTATAAAAGGCAAAGTAGAAGAAACCATACCCGGAGTAATACCAGAAAAAATCTCAATTTTGAGACTAGATACCGATTGGTACGAATCTACTAAACATGAGTTATACCACCTTTTCCCAAAATTAGTAAAGGGGGGCATTTTGATACTAGATGATTACGGACATTGGTCCGGCGCTAAAAAGGCAACAGATGAATTTATAAATGAAAATAATATATGCATTCTATTAAACAGAATCGATCAAACGGGTAGAATAGCTATCAAGCAATAACTTTTTACCCATATCTAAAAATACGGCTACACTTTCCTGTTTACAGCTATCTATGTGGTAATTTATATTGATTTTGTAATAAGTCAACAGATCATAATTAAT
>JBKCGY010000256.1:0-17335 GCA_046303015.1 Bacteroidota bacterium
CTCTTTAAATAAGTCCTCAATTTTCCATATGTAAGGATTGAGGCCGCTTGTTTTTATTTCTTCTGTTAAGTCGCCCCCCTTCAGGCAGATTAATCCACCATATATTTTTTCTTCATTAAGAGAAGCCGGAATTCCTTGGCCTTTCGCTTTTAATATTGGTAAACTCCATTGCCATAATTCTCGGAGCGGAGCTACGGCACGGCTCACTACAAAATCAAATTTCTGATCTCTGATTTCTTCCGTACGGGTATGTCTTACCTTTACGTTTGTTAATCCTATCCCTTCCGCAACGGCTTCTACTACCTTTAGTTTTTTCCCGATGCTATCGGTAAGCAGAAATTCTACATCAGGGAAAAAAATAGCTAGTGGTATACCTGGGAATCCTCCTCCTGTACCGAGGTCTACGATTCGGGTTCCTTTTTCAAATTGAAATATAGCCGCAATTGACAACGAATGAAGAATGTGTTTTTCGTAAAGAGAATCAATATCTTTTCTCGAGATCACATTGATTTTTTCATTCCATTCTTTATATAAGGGATATAGTGCGTTGAGCTGATCCTTTTGGATTGATGTAAAATCGGTAAAATAGCTTTCGATAAGATCTATATTCATTTCCAGGTATTTTTAGGTGGACGCATTAAAAAGCCTGAAAAAAGAATGTAGTAGAACCATTGCCATATATCCAATAAAGGAAATGTCCAAAACAGATCTTTCTCATTTAGTTTTTTCATGGTTGGGTAATATATTAAGGCCTGGATCAGTAGCCTACAGCCATAAAAAGATAATGGTATCCAGATGGGTAATAGAAAAAAAGATACGACTAGTATTGGATAAAAGATAAAGTGTGAAAATGAAGAAAGACCAAGTAAGAACAGGTGATTTTTTTTATAGTGTCTGCTTGTGCTATAATGTCTTGCTTTTTGTGCTCTCCAGGAGGCCCAGCTTGATTTGGCTTTAGAATAGGTAAAGGATTCCGGATCAATGACAATCGCAGTATTTTTTTTATCAGCTACTTTATTGATAAACAGATCATCATCACCTCCCGGGATCTGGTTGTGAGATGAAAACCCTTTATTGCGGAAAAACAATTCCCTTTTGTAGGAAAGATTTCTGCCTACCCCCATATAAGGCTTGCCGGCTAATGAAAAGGATAAATATTGAAGAGCGGTAAAGAATGTTTCGAAACGAATCAGTTTGTTGAGTAACCCTTTTTCTTTTTCATACGGACCATACCCTAAAACAATTTCTGCACCTTCTTTATTAAATCCTTCCTGCATATGCAGGATCCAGTTGGGTGAGGAGGGTTTGCAGTCAGCATCGGTAAGCAGCAGTAATTCATGCTTGGCTTCTTTAATGCCCATCGATAAGGGGAATTTTTTTCCTTGTATAAGTCGCGCTTCTTGTTTGAGAGATACAGGCCTCAGATTTTTGAAAATTTTCGAGAGATGTTCCAATACATATTTGCTGTCATCATAAGAGTTATCATCAACGGCGATGACTTCAAATGTGGAAGCATATTGCTGTTGCAAAACATAAGGTGTATTATCTGCCAGATTTTGTGCCTCATCCCGTGCACAAATCACCACGCTTACTGCGTGTTGCCGGCTGGAATGATAGGTAGGCTTTTTATAGAGTGCCAGCCTTGCATAAAAGAAAATAAAATAGAAAAGTTGTAATCCGGCTGAAACGGAAAGGGTGGTCAATATTGCCTCTGGCCAATGTATACTCATAACTGGCTGCGAATTTATTGCATCCCTATTAAAGTTGTTATCAATTCTTTAAGGGTGTTGATAACTATACAATTGATATCTGTTTACGGCTTCTTCTTTGAGTTGAGTATCTTTGCCGGCTAATGGCAGCCCTTCAATTTCAATTACAGCAACAGGATACCCATACCAAGGCAAGAGCCGGGTTGATAACAACGGATCATGGTAGCATAGAAACACCCATATTTATGCCTGTGGGTACAGTAGGAAGTGTAAAAGCGGTAACCATGCAGCAACTGGAAGAGGAGGTAAAAGCATCTATTATCCTTGCCAATACCTATCATCTTTATCTGAGACCCGGTATGGAGGTATTAAAAGAAGCCGGTGGTATGCATCGTTTTGGAGGGTGGCAGCATCCTATGCTGACCGATAGCGGAGGTTATCAGGTTTTTTCACTGGCATCCAACCGAAAGATTAATGAAGAAGGGGTCGTTTTTCAGAGCCATATTGATGGGAGCAAGCACTTATTTACGCCCGAGTCTGTTATGGATATTCAGCGGGTAATTGGTGCAGATATCATCATGGCATTTGATGAATGTCCTCCTTATCCCAGTGAGTATAAATATGCAAAAAAATCAATGGAACTAACGCATCGATGGCTTGATCGATGTATCAGCAGATTTAATGATACGCCTGATTTATACGGCCACACTCAAAATTTATTTCCCATTGTACAAGGGGGCACCTACGAAGATTTAAGAAAAGAGTCGGCCCAGTATATTGCATCAAGAGAGCTGACAGGTTGCGCAATCGGAGGATTAAGTGTAGGGGAGCCGGAGGAGATGATGTATAACTTTACTGAATTATGCTGCTCCTACCTGCCGGTTCAAAAGCCCAGATATTTGATGGGTGTGGGTACTCCCTGGAATTTGCTGGAATGTATTGCCCTCGGAGTGGATATGTTTGATTGTGTCATGCCTACCCGTAATGGCAGAAATGCCATGTTGTTCACCAGTAAAGGCATTTTGAATATTGATAATAAAAAATGGGAGAAAGATTTTAGCCCCATTGATGACGGAATCGATTGTTTCATTAGCAATTATTACTCAAAAGCCTATCTGAGACATCTGATGAAATCAAAAGAAATTACCGGACTGACCATTGCCAGTGTACATAATCTTGCCTTTTATCTCTGGCTGGTGAAAGAAGCCAGGAAAAGGATTGTTGGCGGGGATTTTTTGACTTGGAAAAATGCCATGATACCCATTTTGAAATTTAGGTTATAATGAAACTTTCTTTCAATATGCTTTTCTAACTTAATTTGCAGTATTGATGAAGAAACTTGACAGGTATATATTATTTATTTTTCTGAAGACTTTTTTCTTTTCTGTTTTTCTGTTTGCTTTGATAGCAACAGCTATTGATATAAGTGAAAAAGCAGAAGATCTTATTCAGAGCAAGCTGACACCCGGACAGATTTTTAATCTTTATTATATCGGCTTCATTCCTCATATCATTACTTTATTGTTCCCGGTTTTTATTCTCATTTCTGTAGTGTTTTTTACCTCGCGTCTTGCTATGCGAAGTGAGATCATTGCTATGTTAAGCGTAGGAATGAGTTTAAAAAGGATTCTCCGTCCTTTTGTCATCGGAGCAATTTTTTTTAGCTTTTTACTTTTTGTCTTGAATCATTTTATTATACCTGAAGCCAATCAGATCCGTAATGATTTTGAATACAGATATATTCATAATTCGACTAAAGGTGGGAATGCTTCACATTATATCACAAACCTTCATTTCAGAATTGATAGTAATACGTATGCTGGTATCAGAGGTTTTGATACGATGCAAAACCAGGGTAGCGGCTTTTATCTTTTTCAAGTTCATGAGGGAAAATTGCAATATAATTTGCGAAGTGAATCTATTCAGTGGGATAAACAAACCCGGCAGTGGAATCTAAGTAATGTAGTCGAAAGAAAAATTCTGGAGTTGAAAGAAGATGTCCAGTACCATCCTTCTTATACGCTCAAATTTGGGTATAAGCCTGGAGAACTGGCCTTTGATGAATATGTAAAGGAAAAACTAAAAACACCTGAACTGGACCGCTTAATCAAAAAAGAAGAAATGCGGGGTTCAGAAGCACTGATCCCACTGAAGTTTGAAAGATATCGCAGAGATGCAAGTGCAGTTTCTGTGATCGTGATGACTTTAATAGCAGGTATTCTGGCTTCCCGAAAAATAAGGGGTGGGAGTGGCTTTCATATGGGACTGGCATTTGTAATTGGAGTAAGTTTTATCCTTGTAGACAAATTTTCTATGGTTTTCAGTATCAAAGGGAATCTGCATCCGCTGATTGCAGCCTGGCTCCCAACTGTCTTATTTGGTTTGCTTACCGTAAGATTATATCGGCAGGCACCTAAATGATTTCATTCAGGTTAGTATTTTAGCCGCTTTATAATATATTTGAACCATTAATTCGATTGCTTTGTATTAATGCATAAAATAATTAAAGTTTCTTTAAGATACTTTTCAATTCTTTTATTGATATTTACGCAATCGAAAATTAACATCGAAAAATATTCCTTAATTCAAACACATGGGCATTTTAAAAGATCGTTTCAAGGCAAAAGCAGATGCAGCCAATATAGAGATTAAAGATTTGCTGAAGCAATATGGCAATAAAGTGGCCGGTGAGGTTACTTTATCACAGATCTATCAGGGCATGAGGGGGATTACAGGCCTGGTAACAGAGACTTCTTTGCTAGATGCTCAGGAGGGCATTCGTTTCAGAGGGTATTCGATACCTGAGCTGCAAACAAAATTGCCCAAGGCTCCCGGTGGCGAACAACCGCTTCCGGAAGGATTATTTTATCTGATGTTAACCGGCGAGCTGCCCTCAGAAGATGATACTAATTATGTAACGGATATCCTTCAGCGCCGCAGTCATGTGCCGAATCATGTCTTTGCGGCTATAGATGCGCTTCCTATCAGCACACATCCGATGACCATGTTTGTTGTTGGAGTCATGGCTCTGCAGACAGAGAGTTATTTTTCCAAGAAATATTCAGAGGGCATTAATAAAAAAGAATACTGGTTGCCTGTATTTGATGACGCCTTGATATTGCTGGCTCGTCTTCCTCGTGTTGCAGCCTATATATATCGCAGAAAGTATAAAAACAATGAACATATTCATCCCAATGGTTTGCTTGACTGGGCCGGAAATCTGGCACACATGCTGGGTTATGAAGATAAAGGATTCATGGAACTCATGCGTCTTTACATGACGATTCACGCAGATCATGAAGGAGGGAATGTGTCGGCTCACACAACTCATCTTGTTGGGAGTGCCTTGAGTGATCCTTATCTGGCGTATGCAGCTGGCATGAATGGATTGGCCGGACCTTTACATGGCCTTGCCAATCAGGAGGTGGTCAAGTGGATCTTTGAAATGCAGGAGAATCTCCAGACTGAAGCGCCAAGTAAAGAACAAATAAGTGAATATGTGAAAAAGACATTGAGTGAAGGCAAGGTGGTGCCAGGTTATGGACATGCCGTTTTACGTAAAACGGATCCCCGCTTTACAGCACAAATGGAGTTTGGTAAAAAATATATGCCGGATGATAAACTCGTTAATACGGTTTGGAATATTTACGAAGTCGTGCCACCCATTCTTCAGTCACTCGGAAAAGTTAAAAATCCATGGCCGAATGTCGATGCACATAGCGGAGCTTTGTTAGTGCACTATGGGCTGGTAGAATATGAGTATTATACCGTTCTTTTTGCGGTTAGTCGTGCGATGGGTGTGATGGCCAGTCTGATATGGGACCGTGCATTGGGGCTTCCAATTGAGCGTCCTAAATCAGTTACTACAGAACTGGTTAAACAATGGATTGATGGCAAAGGAACGATCTGGGGTGAGTGATGAAACTGCAGGTTGCCGGTTGTGGTTTGTGAGTTAATGGTTCAGCAATGTCAATTTATATCCTTTTTAATTTATTGATCAGTGCTTTCATTCTTTTCAACGCATCTTTCTGATCAATAATAAAACTGTTTTCTTCCAGTTTGCCCGTAACGGCATCCATCTCACTCCGATTATCATATGCCATAGTCCTGAAAGGGCTGGTATAGTCTTTTTCCCTAGAAGAAATAATATTTTTAAGAATGTCTGCTTTAATGCTCAGGGCTTTGTCTAAAAAAGCATGTAAAACTTCTCTTTTACTCATATCTTCTTTGAAGATAGATTTATACGCGGCTATGGCATGGGCCAACTTATCATTGCCATATTGATTTTTTTCCTGTTCGTAAAATTGATGAATCTCTTTCCAGCTCTTGATCTTACCTGAATTTATTCTTTGGATTAACTGATCAACCTTATGTGATTGTATCAGTTGCCCACCTATATTTGACCATTGTGTACGTTTGGTGTGATTCAGTTGGGCAAGTATCCATTTTTTTTGTTGTGTCTGTGGAATGTGGTTTAGGGTCTGTAAAATTTCTTCTGCACAATACAGATGTATCATCTTTCGGAAAGTATGATAAGCCGAACGCACTTTGATCAACACAACTTTACGATTTGAATTTTCGATATTGTCCAGTGTAATTTCCAGTTTGTCGATGAGTAGATTGTTTTCCAGAAGTAACTTTTTCCCTATCTTAATATATTGGGAATCATCTTTTGTACTTCCAATACTTTTCAGATACGCTTTCCCTACAGCATACTCCATAATAGGAAATGCATGAAATATTTCGTTGATGGTATCTGGTGCCAAATAATGATACTCCAGATGCTGAGTATGAGCGGGTCTGCCATCCCGCTGTACGTATTTGCCTGAGTTTCTAGCCAGCGCATACATGTTGTACATAAACCAATAACCGGGCATGATGATCAGTTGATCATTTGCTGTATCATTGCTTACCAATGAAAAGGGAAGAGGGATATTGAGTTCTGTCGGATAATCTCCTTTGGCAAGAAGGGTATAAGCTGCAAATTGTGAATTATGCTTAATACTTACACATAGAGCCGGCCAGAAGCCTCTTCCGGCAATTAATTCTCCATCGGCACTACGGCTATTATGATTGCTTCCCAATGTTGCCCCTGCAGCGATATTACTTTGCCCCTTTATAGTGGCGGCACATAAAAATGAATTATTATGATGTTGCTCGTGTGCCGGGAATATGAGTGAATTCAATACTTCACAACAGCTAATCGTAGAATTATTACCTAAATAAGAGTTGATGAGGCGTGCCCCGTATTTTAATTGTGAATTGGACGCGAGATAAAAACGGACCGCTTTTACTCCGTAAAATATTCGGCACTTTTCTTCTATGATTCCATTAACCAATTCACAACCCTCACCAATCTGGGTGACCGCATTCATAGAAGAACGGATCGTAAGATTTTTTAATTTATTGGCTCCTTTTAAATAGGCATCAGTTCCGATCCATACATCTTTGATGACTTTGCAACTTTTAATTACCGTACGATCTCCAATCACACCATAGTGGCCGTGTCGTCGATCAAACAAATCTTCTGAAAATGATTTGAATCTAGATTGTAAAATTTCATGATCACGGTAGCGACTCCAAAGCCATGCATCACCGGGTAGCATACCATCAAAGGGGATGATCTTGCGTCCTGCATTTTCATTGGAGACTTCCAGCCATACCCGGCTCTTTTCTTCTTCTCCCTCTTTAACCATACCGTTCCCGAATTTGGCCCGATGTGTTGTGCCCATCTCATCCACATTGGTAATGATAACTTCATTTCCAATGATGTAATGAGAAAGATGACGAACATGATGAATGGCTACATTATCACCCAGATCACAACTTACGATGGTGCTGTTATAAAGACCCACCGCTTTATTGATCTCATGAAATTCGAGGCATAAGGCATCAAGGTTTCCGATCCTTATGAAGCCATAAAAATTACAACCCACAACTTGCCTGGCATTAAATCCATCTTTTACTAAAACATTGCTCCAGTTATCAGAACTGTTACCGTTCTTTTCGAGCGTTTTTATTTCTTTCTTAGAGAGTTTTCTAAATTGATCACTTTGACTCAGTTGCTGAAATCTCAGATAATATTCATCGCTGTCTTTAGGCAAGAATGGATCGGGAATGAAATTATAGCCTAAATTTTTAAGAGGAGATTTCCTGATAATATTCATGTATGGATCAGTTTTGGTTTGGAGGCTTTTCAAATATAAATAATGCCTGCCATAAGACAACAAAAATGATCAATAATGCTGCATGCTATTCTACCGTTACACTTTTAGCCAAATTTCTGGGCTTGTCAACATCAAAGCCCTTGGCTACACCTACATAATAGGAGAGTAATTGCAGTGGGATCACACTCAACATGGGAGCAATGATTTCATCTGCCGACGGAATAGAAAATACAGCATCGCTCAGGGTAGGACTGATGGTATCTCCTTCAGTAATAACAGAGATCACAATCCCTTTTCTGGCTTTGATCTCCTGCATATTGCTGATGATCTTTTCATGATAGGAATCTTTTGTGGCAATGAATACCACAGGAAGAGTTTCCGTTACCAATGCTATCGGCCCATGTTTCATTTCTGCTGCGGGATAACCTTCCGCATGTATGTAGGAGATCTCTTTGAGTTTAAGGGCTCCTTCCAGTGCAACAGGAAAGTTGTACCCTCTTCCAAGGAAAAGTGCATCACCGGCATTGCGGAACATATGTGCAATCGTCTTGATTTGTTCAGCCTGTTCTAGGATTACGGATACTTTTTCAGGAACGGCTTGAAGTTCCTGCAGTAAATTCATATATTTTTCATCCGAAATACTTCCTTTCGCTTTGGCAATTTTCAGCGCAACCATAGTGAGTACAGCCAATTGACCGGTAAATGCTTTTGTGCTGGCTACACCGATCTCCGGTCCGGCATGCGTGTAAGCACCTGCATGAGACAAACGGGCAATACTGCTGCCTACGGCATTCACTACTCCAAATATGAGTGCTCCTTGTTCTTTGGCTTTTTCAAGAGCGACCAGAGTGTCGGCGGTTTCTCCGCTTTGAGAAATGGCAATGATCACATCACCTTCCTGTATGATGGGATTTCGGTATCTGAATTCGGAAGCATATTCCACTTCAACAGGGATGCGGCATAATTCTTCGAATATATATTCCGCCACAAGACCCGCATGCCAACTCGTGCCACAAGCAACCATGATAATGCGTTTGGAATTCATCAACCTGTCAATATTTTGCTCTACACCCGCCATGGTAATAGTCCCTGCCTGTGCATCAATTCTACCTCTTAAGCAATCCTGAATAGTGCTTGGCTGTTCATGAATTTCTTTGATCATGAAATGGTCATAACCTCCTTTTTCAATCGCTGCTAGTTCCATATCGAGCTGGGTAATATAGGGCGTTACTTTTTCGTTGCCGAGATTTTTCAGAATGAGCTCGTCCGGTTTTACAATAGCCAGTTCGTAATCATTTACATAAACGACTTCTTTCGTGTATTCTATGATAGGAGAGGCATCACTGGCGAGAAAATGTTCTCCTTTACCAATACCAATTACCAGCGGGCTTCCTTTTCTTGCAGCGATGATGGTTCCGGGATCGTTTTGGTCGATCAGCAAAATACAGTAGGCACCCACTACTCGTTTTAAGGCGATGCGTACGGCTTCTTCCAGAGAGCAGTTGTTGTTGATCTGAATATCCTCAATAAAGAACAGCAATACCTCCGTATCTGTATCACTGGAAAACTGATATCCTTTGGATGATAATTCTTTTTTGATCAGGGCATAATTCTCAATGATACCATTGTGGATCATGGCCAGTTTGCCGCTCGGGCTAATATGTGGGTGTGCATTTCGATCACTGGGCTCTCCGTGAGTAGCCCAGCGGGTATGTCCGATACCCGTATGACTATGTACATCTTTCCCGATCAGGCTTTCTTCGAGGTCTGCCACTTTCCCTTTTTTCTTATAAAGTTTAAGTCCGTCGTTTAATAGTGCGACACCGCTACTATCATAACCTCTGTATTCAAGTCTTTTCAATCCTTTCAATACGATCGGATAGGCTTCTCTGGGACCTGTATAACCAACAATACCACACATATGATTTATTTAGAACTGCAAAAATAGGTTTCCTTTCATGAATATAAAAGCCCTAAAATACTGAAACTCAGTCCGTCGAAAAGTGCTGTTTGGAGGGGTGGATCATAACTGCACTCCGTTTAGAAAAAGATAGGCCATAGAAAAGTAGATGATCAGTCCGGTTACATCTACCAAGGTAGCCACAAATGGGGTAGAGGAGGCTGCGGGGTCAAAGCCCATTTTTTTCATGAATAAAGGTAGCATAGAGCCCATTAGTGTTCCCCATAAAACAATGCCGATCAATGAACAGCCAATGGTTAATCCAATGCGTAAAAAATGTACACCAAAGGGGTCATTTGAGAAAAAATGCCAGATGGTAATAACACTGAACCCAATGATGAAGAGAGAGGTGCCTAGTAATAAACCGGATAAGATTTCTCTTTTCATAATTCTCCACCAGTCGGAAATAGTAATCTCTCCCAATGCCATGGCCTGAATAATCAGCGTACTGGCTTGCGATCCGCTATTCCCCCCGCTGGAAATGATCAATGGAATAAAGGTGGCAAGTATCATCCATTTCTTCAGCGCATCCTCATAACTCTGCATGGCACTGATGGTAATCAGCTCACCAAAAAAAAGGATAATCAACCATACCACTCTTTTTTGAAAGAGTTTGAAAATGGGTGTTTCAATATAAGGTTCATCCAAAGCTTCCGTACCTCCCATTTTTTGCATATCCTCACTGAATTCTTCATTGGCCACCCAGAGTACGTCATCAATGGTTACGATTCCTAATAACTTATTGGATTTACTGACCACCGGAAGGGCGTCCCGGTTATTCATTTTAAATGTCTCATTGGCTGTTTCCTGATCATCTTCCGGATGAAGTGCAATGAATCTTTCATCCATGAGCTCAGAAACCTTTATTCTAGGATCACTTAAGATGAAGTCTCGGATCTTAATATCATCTATCAGTTCTCCTTTCTCGTTAATCACATAAATGACACTGATGGTCTCACTGTCTTTTCCGTATTTACGAATGGTAGCAAATACTTCTTCTACGGTATTACCGGGATATACATATACATAATCCGGTGTCATCAGACGACCGATACTGTTCTCGGGATATCCTAAAAGAGAAAGGGTAACTTTTCGTTCGTCGGGATTTAATAATTTGATGAGCTCGCGAACGGCATTACTGGGTAATTCTTCTAGGAAGTCGGTGCGGTCATCTGCCGGCAGTTCGTTTAGTAATTCTGCAGTTTTATAGGGCGGCAATTTTTTGATGATGTCTTTCTGTGTGCCGATATCCAAAATTTTAAATACACTGATAGCACGATGATTGCTGAGTGCAGAAATAATAATGGCTTCTTCCTCAGGGAACTCTTCGATCAATTCGGCTACGTCGCTGATGTTTTGGTCGTCTAGAAAATCCTGCATACGCTTTCTGTCACCACCTTCCAGTAGCGGCAAAAACTGTTCAGCTATTGATATGTTATGAACCGGCTCCATTTTTTCAATCCGTCTGCAAGTTATCATTTAGATTTGACATATATTTTATATTTCAATTTTTCATGATAAGACATGCTGCATTATATATTTCATCGTCTCCATTGAAAGGGAAAGGAGTATTCGCCTCTGAAATCCTTCCTGCCGATACGATCATTGAAACAGCTCCTGTAATTGTAATGGATTCAAAAGACAGAATATTACTTGATCAGACACTTTTGCATGATTATATATTTGAATGGGGAGAAGATCGCTCTCAATGTGCGATGGCCTTAGGGTGGATCCCTATGTTTAATCATGCTGCTCCTGCCAATTGTGAGTACTTTATGGATTTTGAGGAAGAGATCATGTTTGTAAAAACGGTTAGAGAGATTGCTGCCGGAGAGGAATTGTTTGTGAATTATATGGGGGATTATGATAATTTTTCCAAACCATGGTTTCTGGTAAATTAAACAGTTTTTTGCATTTTATTATTTTTTATTAATTTAGGTGTTCGATTGCTTTAATATATAACTGATTCAATATCAAATAATACTGTTTTGAAGGCAAAGATGAAAACTTTATCGATTTTATATTATGCTTACGCCAAAGTTGGTATGCTTGCATTGTGTTTTTCTTTTGTTTTTATCGGTGATTCTTCGGCTCAGGAATTTGAAGCCTCTATTCTTCATAAATATGTTTTTCTGAAATGGAAATGGCCTGCGGATCAGCAACCTGATCATTTTGAAATTGAGCGACGTAATCGGGGTGGTTCATTTGGAATGATTGCCATGACTTTTTCAACGGAAGCTAATGATACCTCTGCCTTATATTACAAGGATAAGCTGACAGGTGTTGAAGATCATTATTATTACCGCATTAAGGCAGTTTATACCGACGGACATCATGCATACAGCGACATCGCTTCTGTGTCTTTTGAGAAAGGAAGTGATGATAAAATGATCGATGCCACATTAGATGCGGCCAGCGGTAAAGTTAAGCTAGCCTTACCTACCATGGAAGGTATGTACATCTGCAGGATCTATAATATGAACGGTGTATTACTTTCTGTAGAAAAACCTTTTGCCTGTGCACCTGAACTTTCTCTTGCACAAGTGGAGGGTAAAAGATTTTTTATCGAGTCCTATCATCCCCAAACAGGGAAGAAGTATTACAGTACATTTTCGAGAAACTGATTTTCAAAAACTCCATTTGATTCTGAGAAAGCCATTATGCTGAAGGGCATTCCATTCTTTTTCCTCAACAAAAAAATGTTGTAAAATAATATCCGCATCCCAATTCTCTGCCATATTGATGCTACATGCAGGTATGAGTATCACTATATTAGTGAATGGGGAATAGATCATCATTATATTGGCATTTATAATTGGGCTAAATTCTTTCCTTCCCAACAACTCCAGATTCCATGCCCCGGGCATCTGTTGCAGCGGTGTCATTTTAAACTGTAACTGATCTCTGTTTTGTATTTTCTTTGCTAATCCCATACTATTATATAAAATTCCAGCTTTTACATACCATTTATTCTTAAATGAGTAATCTACTTCTGAACTGATATTGAATATGTGTGCTTCGTTTTGCTGAAAATATTGCCATTCGCTTTTCCATCCGGCCCTTCTGATACTTTTCGCCCATGAACCTCCCAGTGTGAACCGATTTTCGAAAAGGCCGCTGATAATCTGTAAATCCCAGTCTCTGTATTGCAGAAAATACTTTAACGCAGAGATGCTTTTCCCCGAATCTCCTGCAAACGCAATGGCCAGTTCAATATTACTTTTATCATGGATTAGATAACGGGTTTGTACCGCATCACAACCTGGTCTTTCTTCGTAATCGAAATCAAGAAAATTATAACTGTTGAAGATATCATTCGGATTCCAGGTGGTGGTAGTGCTCCAGTTGATGCGCTGTCTGCCCAGCCGAATAAACCATCTGTCCTGCTTATAGCTTGCCCAAAATCGTTCTGTATTTGTTACAATGATTATATCTGTTGTATGGGTCCATATTACGGAAGCATCCCATTTGTCGTTTGGATTTTTTAATCTGCTCAGATAATTTTGATAGAGTCTTACTTCATCACCACTGATCATTCTGTTGCGCCATTCTGCCCCCAAGCTAAAAGAGGTATTGGGTTGCCATTTCAGATTTATACGATTATGCAACAAGTGGTTGGAGTATATAATCGGTTGGTCAGGAAAGTGCCAGCTTTGCATACTTTTTATATAACCGGACCCTTTCAATTTTTGAGGATTATAAATATTTTGACAGTATGTATTCGCCGATAAAATCAGTAATATAATAAATGGTCTTTTCATCCTATACTTTGCGGGTAAGATGTGATTTATCAAGGACTACTTGAGCCGTATCTGATGCAATGCGTCCATCAACCAAAGTAATTACTCTTCGGGCTCTGTCAATGACCCGCTGATCATGGGTGGAGAAGATAAAAGTCATCCCCTCTTCACGATTCAGTTTCTCCATTATATCCAGTAAGTTGGAAGCTGATTTGGTATCAAGATTTGCAGTAGGCTCATCAGCCAGAATAAATTCCGGCTTGGATGCGAGTGCACGTGCTACGGCTACTCTTTGTTGCTGTCCGCCTGATAATAAGGCAGGCCTTCTATCTATTTTATCATCCAATCCGATCTGATGAAATAATTGCTCCACTCTGATATTTCGCTCTTTTTTCCTTTTACCCTGCAGCAACATGATGAATTCTACATTTTCCCGGGCCGTTAGAACGGGTATTAAGTTATAAGATTGAAACACAAATCCGATATGCTTTAGTCTGAATTTTATCAGTGCAGAAGGCTTGAGTAAGGTGATATCCGTATCGTTTATAAAAATATTTCCTTCATTAGGTTTATCGAGGCCGCCAATCAAATTTAGTAAAGTTGTTTTGCCGGAGCCTGAGGGACCCACCAGCGCCGTAAACTCACCTTTTTCAATATGCAGATGAACTTGCTGTATGGCATAAACAGGAATCGTATCGGGATTGTATGTTTTGCTGATATTGTGTGTGTCAATTACGGTTTTCATCTGACTCGTTTTTATAATTTGATGGATGCTGCCGGTTTCATTTTAAGGGTTTTAATCAAAGGAATCAGGCTGGATAATAAAGCGGTGGTGATTACAATTCCCATAATGACTCCGATTTTATCTGCCGGGAATTCAGGATAGATCTTATTGCCAAAACCAAAACTCGACATCAGATCTCTTCCCATATTTGAAAAATCAATACCGGCCCGATTGAAATAGCCAATCGTTAACCAGGCAATCAGTAATCCTAAAGGAGTGCCAGTTAACGTAAGAAGTATGCATTCCAAAATGATCAGCAGATTGATAGATAAGGTTGACATACCCAACGCCATTATCATGCCAATCTCTCTTCTTCGCTCAAGTACAGCCATCAGCATTGTATTAGTAATTCCAAACGCAAGGGCCAGCATGATGATAATGATGATGATTAATGAGTATTCATCTACCGTCTTTACCAGTAAATTCGTTTCTGGAGAAAGTTCTTTCCAGTCAGCCACATGTAATTTTTTGAATTTGTCTTTTAATTTTCGAGCCATTGCTTCAGTCTGGTTATCCTGCTTCAGAATGATCGCTATTTCATGAGTACTGTTTCCAATCCCTAACAATTCATTTAGTTCATTCTTTTCTATATAAACATTTCGTTCATCCAGAGGTGCGTTCACGGTTCGGTATATACCGGCCACCCTAAATGCAGATGATATCAATGTGTTGCTGCTGTCTGTAAAAGTGAGTACGATTTTTATTCCTGTTTTTAATTTGAGTTTTTCGGCAAGTTTCTTTCCGACCAGAATTTCGTTTTTCTTTTTTGTGAATAAATGCCCATTGATAATTTTTGTATGAATACCTGAAACCCGATATTCTGTATTCGGTTCAATCCCGTTGATCATAACACCGGAAGTGCCGCTGGCTGCAGAAAGCATACCGGATGTAAGGGTGCGGGCTGTAAATGATTTAATGTTTTTATCTGTATGCAATTTCTCTATGATGTCATTTTGATCTGTCAGTATCATCGATACTTCTTTTTCCTGCATAAATCCCTTTGCATGTATTTGCAGATGCCCAATCTCGTTATCGATAACGGTTCGAATGCGATTGCTCATCATACCTTTATATAATGATAATACAGATAGCCCGGCGAATAAACCTATGATGATCGAGATCATGATAATCAGACTTCGGAGTTTATTTCTCCATATATTTCTCCAGGCCATATGTATCAATATCATCATGAGTTTCTTTTTAATGCTTCAACCGGTTTCAGCCTTATAATTTGTATGAGCGGATAGATACAAAGGATTAAGGCGATGATGATAACCGTAATTCCCTGTTCTAAAAATATGTCAGGATTGGTGGAGGTAGGGAAAATGGCTTCAAATCCAAATTGTTCATATGCCTTTGCTGTTTCGCCACTCATTTTTAAAGGGTGAATATGTAGTTGCCAGATTAATGGAATACTGAAGGCTATACCCAGTATACAACCTGTAATAATGGTTATGATGGATTCTGCCATGATCATCAACATGAGTAATCTTTTCTTCATTCCTATGGCGATCAGCATGCCCATTTCATATTTTCTTTCCATCATCATCATGATTAGTGTGCCCAGGATGCCAAAACAAATCAGGAGATATAGGATCCCTTGAATATATTTCATGTTGTTGCTGTCGGTTTCTATGTGCTGTTTGATATCTGGCATCATCTCTTCCCAGCTCATGACCTCATATGTAGGAATTAATTTTTCTTTTAATTGAGAGGTTGTTTTTACCAGATCGTTTGCGTTTTGTATTTGTATTGTATATGAAGTGATCCGATTTTCAGTACTGAATAAATTTTGGGCAGAAGAGAGCGGTAAAAACAAAGTTTGCTCATTGAGTTCGGGCGATCCAAAATGCAAGAATCCTTTTACGTAAAACTTACCTGCGGCGGTGCTTCCATGAAATCCCTGTCCGATAATAAAAACGGTATCATTTATTTGTATAGATAATCGTTTAGCCATACCCTCTGCACATAATATTGCTTCCTCGTTGGCATCAAAATATTTTCCTTTTATCAGTTTGTTTTTTAAGTCTGTGGTTTGATGTTCGGCTTCCGCATCAATTCCGATGATCATACAACCTTTGGTGGCTTTTTCTGATGCAACCAGTGCATAACTTTCCAGTCGGGGTGCATAACTGCTGATATTAGGTTGATTTTTTATGATCTGATTCAGTGCTGGAATATCTTCAAAACTATTGTCCAGATTTTGTTCTTCCCAATAACCCGGTGCGTGTATTTGAATATAGCCTGAATAAAAACTGACTACATTTTTTACCAGATTATTAAAAATGCCTTCTTTCAGGCTACTTGCCAGCGTTGAGAGGATGACGGCAAAAAAAACGGCGGCCATGCTCACGAGAGTTCTCGTGGGATTTCTCCAGCAATTTTTCCAGGCTATTTTTACAATCCAAAGCATTTGAAAAATTTATGGCATGTTACGCATGGTTTCAATTGAAAAAAATGATTCTGATATAGGGGTATCAAATTCAATCTTTTTATAGCGCATCACTGTTTTTTGGTTTTTTTTATCGGCTGGTATCATCTCGAATCCGGTAGGTATAATCCTGTCGCCCATCCTTCTGATATCAAACCCATTCATGGTACTCATCAATTGGCCTTCTTCATCATAAAACAATGAGCGAAGCTCCAGGAAATCCTTTTTATCAATATATACAATCACTCTACCCCACACTACGGCAGTTTCCGGAAGGGGGATCATTTCAATGATATGACAGTCCCTTTCTGCAATCAGGGTATCACCTACGATGTGATGTCTGTAGTCATTTAAAACGGATGATTCTTTGACCAGATCATCATTGGTGAAATCGGTTCCCATCCAGCTCTGACTCATCATGGATGGTGGCAGTTTGATGGTTCTTTCCAGAATAGGAATCCAGTTCCAAACTTCCTTTTTTCGTTTCAAAAAGGTAATTCCTTTTTCTTTTACAGGAGACTTTAAAAGAATCATTGTGTAATCT
>JBKCGY010000257.1:0-13258 GCA_046303015.1 Bacteroidota bacterium
ACCCGTCAGGTAATCTTCCTCGATAATCATGATATTGCTCGGTTTTATTCAGTTGTGGGAGAGGATACAGCTAAATATAAAATGGCTTTCGGCTGGTTGCTTACCTCAAGAGGGATTCCTCAAATGTATTATGGAAGTGAGATATTGATGACAGGCTTTACCTCTCCGAATGATGGCTATGTTCGTTGGGGTTTCCCGGGAGGATGGGAAGGTGATGCTGTCAATAAGTTTTATGCTGATGGCAGAAGTAAAAAAGAAAATAATGTATTCAATTATATTAAAACACTGGCTAACTACAGAAAAAAATCTGCTGCGCTCACAAAGGGAAAATTCATGCAGTATCTTCCTGTAGATGGAGTTTACGTTTATTTCAGATATACCGATAAAGAAACGGTTATGTGTGTGATGAATACAAATAAAACCGGTTCTAAATTTAGTTTTGACAGATTTAAAGAACGCACAGGTAAATGTGTAAAAGCAAAGCATGTGATAACCGGTGAAGTTATTTCTCTTACAAACGAATTAGAGCTCGCACCTTATTCAAATCTTGTATTGGAGTTAATCCCATAATACATCTCGCATGCATCGTTACGAAGATTTTCATTTCATAGATACGAGTAAGGCTGTATGGAATTATTCTCGTTTTGAAGGAGATGATATTCGTAATTTTCAAAACGGCACCAATTACCGTTGTTATGAACTCTTTGGTGCACATCAGATGGAGGTGCTGGGGGTTCATGGATTTTATTTTGCAGTATGGGCACCCAATGCAACATTTGTTTCTGTTTTCGGCGGGTTCAATGACTGGAATAAAAACAGTCATCCTTTATTGGTCCGCTTGGATCAGTCGGGTATATGGGAAGGTTTTATTCCAGGTGTACACCCCGGCAGTTCATATAAATTTCATATTCATGGTTTGGGTGGCATTAAGCTAGATAAAGGAGATCCTTTTGCCCAATATTGGGAACTGCGTCCCCATACAGCTTCCGTTACGTATCACTCCCATTATCATTGGAGAGATCATGCCTGGATGCGTCACAGAAAGAAACACAATAGCATGGATGCACCCTGGAGTGTTTATGAAGTTCATCTGGCCAGCTGGATGCGTCCGGATCCATTGAATGAAGAGGCCTATCATAGTTATGAATTTTTCAGTGAAAGATTGGTCCATTATGTTAAAGAGATGGAGTTTACGCATGTGGAACTCATGCCTGTGATGGAACATCCATTTGATGGAAGCTGGGGTTATCAGGGTACAGGTTATTTCGCACCTACTTCACGTTTTGGCACCCCCGATCAGTTTCGGGCATTGATAGATGCTTTTCACAGAGAAGGAATAGGTGTTATTCTTGATTGGGTGCCGTCTCATTTCCCCTATGATGCCCACGGATTGTTTATGTTTGATGGAACACATACCTATGAGTATGCGGATATGAGAAAAGGGTATCATCCCGATTGGAACAGTTATATTTTCAATTATAAAAGAGGAGAAGTCAAATCATTTCTCATCAGCAGTGCCCGCTATTGGATGGATCAGTTCCATGCTGATGGATTACGAGTGGATGCCGTTTCTTCCATGCTTAAACTCAATTATTCGCGTAAGGAAGGACAATGGGAGCCTAATGAATTTGGAGGCGATGGTAATCTGGAAGCGATTGAATTTATAAAGGATCTGAATCATGTATTGTATCGGGATTTTTCGGATATTCAAACCATAGCCGAAGAAGCTACAGACTGGCCAGGAGTAAGTAAGCCAACCTACGATGGGGGGTTGGGTTTTGGTATGAAATGGATGATGGGCTGGATGCATGATACCTTAAAATATTTTAAGCAAGACCCTGTTTACAGAAAATATCAACAGGATCAGTTTAGTTTCAGCATGATGTACTACTACGATGAAAACTTTATGCTTCCCTTAAGTCATGATGAAGTGGTACATGGTAAAAGTCCTATGCTCTACAAAATGCCCGGGGATGAATGGCAGAAATTTGCAAACCTGAGACTGCTCTATAGTTATATGTTCATGCATCCCGGAGGTAAGTTGTTGTTTATGGGAAATGAATTTGCATCAACTGCCGAATGGAATTATAAAACGGAATTACCCTGGCATCTGTTACAGTATCATTATCATGCAGGACTCAGAGCGTGTGTAAAATCATTATGTCATTTATTGAAATCGCAACCTGCACTTCATGAGAATCAATTCAATCAATACGGATTTGAGTGGATAGATCTTCAGAATCGGGAAGCATCCGTAATCAGTTTTATGCGTAAAGGGAAAAAAGAAGTAGATTCCCTTTTGGTTGTTATGAATATGACACCTGTGGTTAGAAATAATTGGCAGATCAGTCTTTCCGGCAAGAAAAAATGGAAAGAGATCTTTAATAGTGATGCGGCTCAATTTGGTGGAACCGGCGATATGGTTAACGAGCATATTAAAGTGGAAAAGGGAGTTGATGCTAAAACAATGATAACAATCACCCTTAATATCCCCCCCCTCGCATTAGTAGTGCTAAGGTAAAGCACTTATTTTTGTGAAATGAAACCGGTAAGTCTTTTAAATGTGTTAAACCCCATGTACTTTTACGTTCGTAATCCGTTTATAAAACCAAATAAAAAAAAGTATCCATGAAAACTATTCCACTCCTTTTAGCCTGCTCGCTTATCGTGAGTACAGGTTTTGCCAACAACAGAGACAGCGCTGTAGTATTACTTAAAAAAGCCAAAGCAGCCAGAGTAGAAAAAAGAATCAGTCTGGCAACCAATCTTTTTTCGCAGTCTATAGAACAGGATCCTACCTACACTGAAGCGTATAAAGAGCTCAGTGAATTTGCGATGGATACCCGTAATTATCGTCAGGCTTATCTTGCTTTAAATAAATGGGCTGAGTTAGAGCCACAAAATGAATCCGTATATAAACCGCTCGCCAACATTCATTTTATGATGGGGAAGCATAAAGAGGCACTTGCCTATACTCAAAAATGGGAAGCAGCTCATCCTGATGAGCCGTTGCATCTTATTGCAGGTATGTCTAGTTATTATCTTGAAAACTTTTCTGAAGCCATCAATCGTTTGATGTATGCGGCAGAGAAAGATGTTGAAAATGCTACGCTTCAATACACGATAGGCAGGAGCTATATTGAATTAAGTAGATATGCGCAAGCCGTTCCTTACTATCAAAAGGCCATCGATTTGGATAAAAAGAATGCCCGCTATGCCTACGAACTGGCTATGGTTTATTATTCGATACCGGATGATAAAAAATCGATTGCTATGTTTGAGCTGGCAGCACAAAGAGGTTGGGTGCAAAATGCCGACTTCTATGAAAATCTGGCCTATAGTTATATGAATGCAGGGAACTTCAATAAAGCTGCCGAACTACTTCGTACTTCTCTGGAAAAACGTCCCTATAATCTAGAAGTAACCTATGCATTAGGAGAAGCCTATTATAAAGGGCGTAATTATAAAGCTGCCATCGAGCAATGGGATCAGGTCATTCAGATGGATAGCAAAAATGCAAGATCACTGTACATGATCGGTGTATCATATCAGAAGATGGGGCAAAAGGAAAAAGGTACTATCCTTTGCGACAAAGCGATTGGCATGGATCCAAGCTTAGGTTCACTTAAACAAAAAATATTTGAAGGAGGTTTGTAATTATCATGGAACATAAAAAAGGGCAGCCTACGGGCTGCTTTTTTTATGCCTGAGTGATTGGTTATATCGGCTTAAAATTTGGTAATTTCGCATCCATGAATGATACAGGAGCAAGATCGGTAAAAATCGCCATTCTTGATTTGTATAACGGTCATCCCAATGAAGGCATGCGTTGTATTCATCAGCTTATCAATGAATTTGCTGCTTCCCATCAAATTGTATTTACTACTGATATTTTTGATGTCAGACAAAAAGAACAGGTGCCTGACTTGTCATATGATATTTATCTTTCTACCGGTGGTCCGGGTAGTCCATTCGAAGGGGAGGGTTTAATATGGGAAGAAAAGTATTTTGACTGGCTGCAAAAGGTGTTGGCATGGAATGAAATAAATGAGGAGAATGCGCCCAAACATGTATTGTTTATATGCCATTCCTTTCAGATGGTCTGTCGTTTTTTTGAAGTAGGGCATGTTTGCAAGAGAAAGTCCACATCTTTCGGAGTTTTCCCGGTTCATAGAATGCCCAATACTTCAGATGAAATTTTATTTGAAGGTTTGAAAGATCCTTTTTATGTAGTGGATAGCCGGGATTATCAGGTTATTCAACCCGATTTTAAAAAATTGAAATCCATCGGAGGGCGTATTTTATGTATTGAAAAAGAAAGGCCTCATGTGCCCCTGGAAAGGGCGATCATGGCGATCCGATTCAATAAATTCATGGTGGGTACTCAATTTCATCCTGAAGCTGACGCCATTGGTATGAGTATGTATCTGCAAAGAGAAGACAAAAAGAATACTGTGATTGAAAACCACGGATATGAGAAGTGGAAAAGTATGATCGAGCATCTGGAAGATCCGGATAAGATCTTGTGGACGTATCAGCATATATTCAGCAACTTCTTTTCACTTTCACTGCAATCCATTAATGCATTTATATAACACCTATGGTTTCCTCCATTCGTACTGATTATAATGCGGCATTTACCAAAGAAAAATATGAGGCCTTTTTAAAAGACCTGAATGCCGTATATCCAGCTGTTATTGATTTCAGAATCGCAGAAACGCCTGTATTTGTCGACAAGTCTTTCCGAGCCAAAATGGAAGAAGCATGTGAGTTTATTATTGATCTTATTAAACAGGACTCATTCAGAGACATTACCAAACATGCGATTCCCCCTGATGAATATATTCCGGGTGAGGAGGGATATCCTCAGATGATTTGTTTTGATTTTGGCGTGTGTAAAGATGATAAAGGGGATCTCATTCCTCAGTTGATTGAAATGCAGGGTTTTCCCACCATGTATGGTTTTCAGGCTTATTTCCCTGAAGTGCTTCGAAAGCATTTTCATATACCTGAGCACTATAGTCATTTCTTTAATGGATATACGATTTCTTCTTATGTCGCTATGCTAAAACAGTTGATTCTTGGCAAATATCTGCCGGAAGAAGTGGTTCTTTTAGAGTGGAAGCCTTATCTGCAAAAAACGCTGATCGATTTTTTGTGTACAAAGGATTATGTGGGTATAGAGCCAGTATGCATCAGTGAATTGATAGCGGAAGGCAATAAATTGTTCTACATAAAAGATCAGCGCAAAATTCAAATCAAAAGAATTTATAATCGGGTGATCTTTGATGAATTGAAGCATGCCGTTAAAGACATCACTCAACTGGTTGACTTGACCAAGCCCTATGACGTGGAGTGGCTGCCCCATCCGAACTGGTTTTATCGTCTTAGCAAGTATACATTGCCTTTTATTCATCATCCTTATGTTCCTGAAACCTATTTTCTGAATGAAGTAAAGATGTTGCCTGATGATCTTTCCCAATTTGTATTGAAGCCTTTGTTCTCTTTTGCAGGGCAGGGGGTAAAGATCGATCTGACACAAGATGATATTGATCAGATCACTCATCCCGAACAATATATTTTACAACGAAAAGTTGATTATGCAGCTGTAATTCAAACGCCTGATGAACCTGCTAAAGCGGAGATCCGATTGATGTATGTTTGGCCAGAAGGTGATGAAAGGCCTCATCTAGCAACCAATCTTACCCGACTAAGCAAAGGGAAAATGATTGGGGTTCGGTATAATCAGGATCGGGAATGGGTAGGAGGAACCGTTTCTTTTTTTGAACAGTAAATTATTGAATGCCGCTTAGGAATTCTTTTCCAATATAGTCTACTACTTCTTTTAGGTTTTTCTTCTCTTTATAAACAGACAGTTGTCTGTCTGCCCCAGTCCCTTTTGAAAGTATGTCAGGGATTTTTTCAATAATGTGACGGCTTCCTAACTCATCAATCACATCATCCACAAAATCAATTAGCTCATAGATCAAAGCACGGGTATCAATCTCTGCTTCTTTCCCAAAATCGATCAGGCATCCATCTAATCCATATCTGCTGGCCCTCCATTTATTTTCATTGATAAGGGCGCGTTGATACTGAATGAAATTCATGTTCTGCATACGAAGTTTGTAAAGCTTAGCTGTAATCGCTTGTACCAATGCCGTTATGCAAATCGTTTCTTTAACTGTCATCGGCACATCACATATTCTGTATTCGATCGTATTAAAGAAAGGATGTACCCGCAGATCCCACCAGATCTTTTTAGCGTTGTCGATACAGTTTGTTTTGATCAGCAATTCAACAAAATTGTCGTATGCTTCAATACTGTCGAAATGTTCAGGAATGCCCGTGCGCGGAAACTTATCAAAGACTTTTGTCCGAAATGATTTGTAGCCCGTTTCTCTTCCCTCCCAAAAAGGCGAGTTGGTACTTAGGGCATAAATATGCGGCAAAAAATATCGTACAGAATTGGCAAGTTGAATAGCCATCTTTCTGTTTTCCATTCCGATATGAATATGTAACCCGAAGATCAGATTGCTTCTTGCGGCTTCCTGTAACTCATTGATGAGTTGATTGTATCGAACATGATCTGTAATTAATTGATCTTGCCAGTGACTGAAAGGATGGGTGCCGCTGGCACCTACGGATAAACCTATATCTCCTGCAATGCCACTGATTGTTTTTCTAAGATGAGAAACATCTTGGAAAGCTTCATCAATGTCTTTGCATATATCCGTGCCCACTTCTACTACGGCCTGATGCATTTCCGCTTTTACTTTTTCTTTCAGCACTTTTTGTCCTTCGGAAACAATTTTTTGCTCATGACTTTTAAGTTCCCGCGTATTTGGGTCAAAGACCATGTATTCTTCCTCTACTCCTATGCTGAATTGCTTGTAGTTGATGCCCGTCATAAACAATACAAGATTTATGAATTGAAGAGTTGTTTATGCAAGAGACTGTTGCGAACATAATCTCCCCAGGTAAGATTGTCAATCCCTTCTTTATGTTCTTTTGCGCGCTCAATAGCATACGTGGCGGCTGTTTCTACTACCCAGTCAAAATTTTCCTGACCTACACTTTTAAGATCTGCATCCGGGGCAGGATTGCAGAAGTCAATGGCATAAGGAACTCCATTTCTAACAGCCAGCTCTACGGTATTGAAATCATATCCCAGATACTTGTTGATCCGCAATACGATATCGGTCATCTGCTTAAGCCTTTCTTCGGTAGGTTTAAAGTCGGCCACGTAACGAAGATGATGTGGGTTGCGTGGCTCATAACTCATAATACGTACATATTTTCTTCCAATACAATAGCAACGATAATATTCTTCAAATTGAATTTCTTCCTGAAGGAGCATTACCAGTTGACCTGTTTCGTTGTATTTGTCATAGAACTCATTGGAGTCGTGAAGTTTGTAGACGTTTTTCCATCCGCCCCCGGCAAAAGGTTTCATATAAGCAGGGAAGCCGACGTATTCAAATATTTTTTCCCAATTCAGCGGATAGGATAGATTTAAAAAAGATTCATCAATGGTATCATCCGGTCTTTCTTTAGAAGGAAGAATTACTGTTTTAGGGACGGGCACATTGATTTTTGTGGCAAGTGCGTTATTAAAAAACTTTTCATCTGCACTCCACCAGAAGGGATTGTTGATGACTGCCGTGCCGCATAAGGCTGCATTTTTCAGAAAGGCTCTGTAAAAAGGAACATCCTGCGAAATGCGGTCAATGATAACCGTATATCCACTGGCTTCACCCTGAATCACTTTATCAATTAATACAGGTTCAGCCATGATGTCTTTTTCTTTCTTACTGTTAATACGATCGATAACTGCCATTGGAAAGGATCTTTCTCTTCCGAAGAGGATGCCAATTTTTTTCATTGTTATTTTATTGTAGAGGTAATTAACTTGGGTTACAAGATAAGGTAGAAATTTTAATTATTGGCATGATGAAATGGTAACCTTTTTGTGCGACGAGTTGTACTGATAACAAAAAGATATCATAGTAAATTCATATTATAATTTAACGTCTCATCTTATATTTGTCGCATGCCGCCCGCTATCAAGATTTTATCATGGGGTTTTTTGATCAGCTTTATAGGAACCCTTCCTTTAGGCACATTAAATGTGGCGGCGATGCAGATTTCTATTACAGATGGGCTATCTCCTGCTTTGTGGTTTGCTCTTGGTGCATTAACGGCAGAAATGATCTATGTACGAATCTCTTTAGTTGCTATGACCTGGGTACGCCGACATGAAAAATTACTGAAGGCTTTGGAGTGGGCAACTTTAATCATCGTTCTGGCACTTTCCGCATCAAGTTTCTGGGCGGCCTATCATCCTAAGGTTCAGCAGAATATAATTTTATCTGGCGGAATGCACCGTGGATTATTGGGTTTTTTGATGAGTTCCCTTAATCCCGTACAGATCCCTTTTTGGTTTGGATGGAGCGCTGTCCTTTTTTCAAAAAATATTCTTCGTCCGGGCTTCTGGAATTATAATGCTTATCTCATTGGTATAGGGGCGGGAACATTTTTAGGCAACTGTGTTTTTATTTTAGGCGGACGTTTGCTGATTGATCAGTTGGATGCAGGACAAAAGATGCTGAACTGGATCATAGGAACTGTATTTTTAATTACTGCGATTATACAATTTTTGAGAATCATATTTAAGAAAGATGCTGTTCACCAAATGGAGCACCCGGAGGAGGTTACAGCAGGGTTGGAGAAGAATATACATTAATTAATAATTGGGAAACTACCGACAACAGACAACAAATAACCTACAACTTCCTACTTCTCCTTCTGCTGCGTCCAGGCATCACGTTCATCCGGACTGAATTTCCAGGGTGCAAAGTTGTTTTCAATATTACTGAACATGGCATTCCATTCACCTGGGGCATTACTGTCTTCCATAATCAATGAACGTCTGAGTTCCGTTATAATACTTAATGGATTGATACTTACGGGGCAAGCTTCCACACAGGCATTACAGGTGGTACAGGCTCTTAGCTCTTCAACGGTGATATAATCATTGAGCAGTGTTTTCCCATCTTCAGAAAACTGCCCGTTCTTGTCTATGTTTCTGCCCACTTCTTCCAGTCTGTCCCGTGTGCGCATCATAATCTTGCGCGGACTTAAAAGTTTTCCTGTTGTATTCGCAGGGCAAGCGGCACTGCATCGCCCACATTCCGTACAGCTATATGCATCTAAAAGGCTTTTCCAACTTAGGTCCATTACATCTTTTGCGCCGAATTTTTGAGGGGCTGCAGAAGGTTCGGATGGAGCTAATTCCGGCTGCATCATATACAATACTTCTTTCTGTATAGAGGGCATGTTTTGCATGGATCCGGAAGGGGTGAGTCGTGCATACCAGGCATTAGGGAAGGCCAGTAATATATGTAAGTGCTTGCTCCATGGCAAATAATTCAAAAAAGCAAAGATTCCTAAAATGTGTAACCACCAGGCGCTCCGCTCAATAACAACTAAAGACGTAAATGATAAATTATTAAATAAAGGGGAGAGGAGCGAGGAAATAATAAATGGATCTGTTTTACTGTAATGTTTCGGGTCTATTTGCTGCAATTGAAGATCCGTAGCATTCATAATCAGAAACAGGGACATCAGAATAATCTCTGTTAATAAAATATAATTTGCATCACTGCGCGGCCAACCATTCAAATCATTACTTAAAAATCTTCTGATCTTTAATGCATTTCTTCTGATCAGGAATACAATACAGGCAATCAATACCAGTGCTGCCAGTATTTCAAAACAATTGATAAGTGTACTGTATATACGCCCCAGCGGATTCAGGAATAAACGATGCGTGCCAAAGATGCCATCCAGTAAAATTTCAACGACTTCGATATTGATTACCACAAAACCAATATATAAAAAGAGGTGCAGGATGGCTACAGTTGGATTTGTGAACATTTTCTTTTGACCCAGAGCCAAAAAGATTAAATTCTTCCATCTTTTTCCTGGCTGATCGGTTAGGTCTTCCGGAAGACCCAGCAAAATATTACGTCGTATTTCACGAACTTTTTTTGAAAAAAACCATACAGCAGCTGAAAAGCAAGCGACAAAAGTGATCTGTGCGATTAATTGCATAGATAAATAATTTCTGTGCTAAGATACATGCTGAATACGGAAAAAATGACTAATATTTAATAACCTCAATCGAGAACTTTTTCTTTTCAACTTTTAAGTTTTAACGGTTCACTTAAATATATTTGTAGCGTATTATGTCAGAAAAAAAATACATCCTCAATCAAGAGCAGGTTGAAAGAAAAATTCAACGTCTGGCTTATGAGATCGCTGAAAGAAATTCGGGCCAGAAAGAACTTTTTTTTATAGCTATTAAAGATAATGGTGTCACACTGGCTCATAAAATTTCACAAGCACTTAAAGCCATCACTGATTTCACCTTGCATGTTCTGGAGTTATCTCTTGATAAAAGAAATCCTAAAGAGATTAGTATTTCCAGTATGCCGCCACGTGAAAATGCAGTCATTATTTTAGTTGATGATGTGGCCAGCAGCGGTAAAACTATGTTGTATGCCTTGAAGCCTTTACTCGAGATTCATCCCAAAAAGATACAAACACTGGTGCTGGTTGAACGTACGCATAAAGCATTTCCCGTTCAGGTTGATTATGTTGGATTATCTGTGGCCACTACGTTGCAAGAGCACATTTATGTAGAGGTTATTGAAGAAGAGATCGTTGGTGCCTACATGGAATAACAGATCACTGAAGCTTCAACTCAAAAAATTTAGGCCATTTTTTTCCTGTTATTAGAAGGGTCTGCTTGTTTTTATCCCAGGCAATCCCATTTAAAACATCAGTCGACGGTGCAGATAAATTTGCGTCTTGTCTGACCAGATCACTCAGATCGATTATTCCTTTTACCTCTCCCGAAGAAGTGTCAATTTTTAAAATCTGGGTGGTTTGCCAAACATTGGCAAACACATATCCATTTATAAATTCAAGTTCGTTCAGATTGTTTTTCATTCCGGTCTGATCGTGTACGGAAATCTGTTTGGTTTCTTTAAAAGTTATAGGGTCTCTATAACTTAAAATGTTTGAACCATTGCTCATGATAAGCGAGTTGCCATCGTTTGTCAAGCCCCATCCTTCTCCTTGGTAAATATATTCTTTAACAGGATTGAAATCAGAAAGTCTGTATACGAAGGCCCTTTGATTTTGCCAGGAAAGCCGATAGATATTTTTGTTATGTATGGTAATTCCTTCTCCAAAAATATCTTTTGACAATAAAGCGTGTTTTTCGCTTTGCCCGGTTGATAGATCCACTTTCCCGATCCAAGATCCGTTATTTGATAAATTGTCCGGATTTCCGGTGCTTTCATATACAACTCCGTCATGTATCTCCAGGCCTTGCGTAAATGAACCGGTATCATGCGGGTAGGACCTTATGATAGTGTATGGAATGATAGCTGGAGCGAGTGTCGAGTTGTTTTGGTCGTTGGTTCCTGATTCAGAGTCGCCACAGGAAACAACGATGCTTAAAGCCAGCCAACAGGTAATTCGTATATGACAATGTATTTTCACGCCTCAAAACTATTAAATCTGCGCCTATTTCATTCATTCTTTATCTGGTCTTTATTATAATGACCTGGATCATGAAAATGTATGATAATAGCAAAAACTACATATTTAATTTGGAATTCAGATTTTTTTGTACTTATATTTGCTTTATCATCGACAGATATACCGATAAACTGATTCAACCCTATTTTAACTAACGTGTCATAATTACACGATTTACCTTCCTAATCTACAGTAACCAATACCTTTTGAAATAACTGCCAATTTCTATTATTAACTTTCTCTGATATCCATTGACGCCTATTTGGTATTCTCCATTGAGTATCCTAATATGTGTTTTTGGGTATAGCTCCGTCTTTAATCTCCAATATTAACGATAACCCTTTATCCTGGTAAAACGATTTTTTTATAATTTAAATTAAACATCATGTTAAAAACGTGTACGCAAAGTGACTGCACCATCACTACTAAATGGCGTCATTGTTTCAATGGGTTGAGCCGTATGGCTCTTTTCTTGGTTTTGTTTACAATGCTGGGAGTACAAAATCTATTGTCTCAGGTCATCACTATTGATGGTAATCCATCAGATTGGGATGCCTCCAATTTCAATCTATTCCCCATCAAAAAATACCAGGGAGATGCTTGTGGTAATGGGGTGGTTGACAACCAGTTCACAGAAGGTTCGAAAGATTTCTTTCCGGCGAACATGCTGGTTTGGTCGATCAGTCAAACTAAAGCCAAAAATGATATCGCTAATGGAGCCGCCATCCTTAAAGATGGTATTTTATATTTTGCTGGCGACCGTACTTCAAATAACGGGGACGCTCAGATTGGGTTCTGGCTCTATCTGAATGGTACCGGACCGGTAGTGGGTCCCCTTGGCAATACATTTGCCCCCCCCCATGTGGATGGGGATGTATTGGTGCTGGCCGATTTTACCGGAGGTGGTAGAAATGCTACAGTAAGCATATTCCAGTGGGATGACAGCGGTAACGGAGATGTTCCCAATACTAATGGTAATCTTCGTACAACAAGTTTAACCGGGATTGTTGCAGAAAACAATGATGCACAATATCCTATTCCCAGCGGATGGGTTTCCGAGTGCTTTAGAAGTGCTACTTACGAAACAAATATGTTCTACGAAGGGAAAGTTGATCTTACTACACTTAATGTGGGCAATCTTTGTAATACCAGTTTCCTGTTAGAGACGCGTTCTTCCCAATCTATTACAGCTTCTCTGGATGATTTTGTAGCAGGTACATTTAATGCAAAGCCTTTAGCATTGGTGCTCACAGGTGGTGCATTCTGTACGGCTACTGCATCATCCGGAACGATCACATCTTCTACTTCCGAATCCGGGTTTAATTATCAGCTGTATACAGGTGCAGGGGTAGCGATTGGTTCTCCAAAACCGGGTACGGGGTCAGGACTTACCTGGACGAATGTGCCTGCGGGATCCGATTATTATGTTGTGGGTACAAGTTCAGTTAATTGTACTTCTACCAGTAACAATGTCAGTGTGGTTGCAAACCCTAATACAAGTTCCACTCAAAGCCGTACGATCTGTTCGAAAGAGCTTCCTTATAGCTGGGATGGATTAACGTTCACTGCTGCGGGTGAGCAAACGAAGAGTGGTCTGGTAAATCAATATGGTTGTGACAGTACAGCGACCTACACGTTGAGTGTA
>JBKCGY010000258.1:0-13249 GCA_046303015.1 Bacteroidota bacterium
CGGTAGGAGCAATGTTGTTGGCAGATTTAGTAGGCATACTTACAGCGATTGCAATGGCGTATTTATTTTTTGGGTATGCCGTTTAGGTTGACTGTTGTCAGTTATCGGTTGTTGGTTTTGATGTTGGTTTTTCTGAACTAATTTTTCACTTTTAAGTTCATCTAATACGATTGCTTTGAAAAAAAACGAACTTTTTTACATACGCATTTCATTTTTCATCAGCTTAATACTCTGTGGGGTTAAATTCTTTGCCTGGTATATTACTGATTTATTAGTCATCCTATCTGATGCGTTGGAATCCATCATCAATGTGATTGGTTCTGCTTTTGCCTGGTATAGTATCTATTTATCCGGCAAGCCCCGCGATAAAGAACATCCTTACGGTCATGGGAAGATTGAATTTTTCTCTATTGGTTTTGAAGGGGCGATGATATTACTGGCAGGCATTTTGATTCTTTTTGAAGCGGTTCATCTTTTGATACAGCCTGAGGCTACTCATCAGGCCGGTATCAGTTTCTGGCTGATGACCGGGACAGGTATTGCCAATTTATTGTTGGGGTATTTGTTGGTGGCCAAAGGAAAGAAATTTAACAGCGTCACCCTACAAGGAAATGGCAAGCATATTATGAGCGACAGCTACACCAGTATAGGAGTGGTTGTTGCGATAGGATTAATTTATTTTACTGAAATGAATTGGATTGATCCCGTTGCTTCTATTATTGCAGGTAGTATTATTGTTGTGACCGGATTCAAATTATTGCGTAAGTCGGTTCGGGGACTCATGGATGAAGCTGACCCTAAAATTGTACAGGAGATTATTGATGTCTTGAAAAAGAACCGTAAGGATACCTGGATTGATGTACATAATTTACGCGTGCAGCGTTATGGGAATTATTATCATGTCGATTGTCATGTTACTTTACCTTTTTACTATTCGCTCACACAGGTTCATGATATTATTACCGAAATGGATCTGGAGTTGAATGCACAGTTTGAGGGTGGAAGTATTGAGTTTTTCATTCATACCGATCCTTGTATGGATTACAGTTGTGCGCATTGCCAACTCTCCGATTGTAAAGAAAGGAAGCATGCATTTGCTGAACGTTTAGAATGGAATGAAGAGAATCTGTTGCCTAATAAAAGACATGCGTTTCCGGAATGAACCTAGATATGCCATGCATGGCTCATCTAGGTTATAATGTACGCCGCCCTACATTTAAAATTCTTCAAATCCTTCATCATAATCTCTCACTAAAAATTCATCTGAATCATTACGACTGAATTCATTGACCTCTTTCAGGCTATATGAGTCAAGCCCTGTTGTTTGTGCCCATTCACTTTTTTCTTTTTTCAGGATTTGAACTGATAGTCCAAACTGTTTTAGAAAGGTATCCTCTACGGCATCTACTCTTTGTGAGGGCATAATATCCATAATGCCATCAATATGTGTTTTTTTGATCTCTTCAATTTTTAATTCTTCAGATAGCCTTTCTTTTTCTGATGAGATCTGAAAATGCTGATGGGGCTGTTTATAAAACCGGAGTCTTAAATAAGGGTAATAACTGGAGAAAATATCCTGTATTTCCTTGAGTGTTGTTTTGTCGTGAATATGGATGTGCATAAGCTTTTTATCAAACATACAACTCCCTTTATC
This sequence comes from Bacteroidota bacterium, assembly GCA_046303015.1. Lineage (GTDB taxonomy): Bacteria > Bacteroidota > Bacteroidia > Chitinophagales > Chitinophagaceae > Lacibacter. The sequence continues at coordinate 1,655 of JBKCGY010000258.1, forward strand.
TCCTATCCATAACTTGAATCAAGTTGAATGATGATTAAATTCACTAGGGCGAAATGAATTCAGCAATGGTTCCATTTTTTCCTGCCAGAAAAACTTTGTTACCCTTATTTGCTTTTTGCACAACATGAAAACTTTGATTGGATATATGTTTCCAGTTTATGCCATGGTCGATGCTGATGTCTACTCCGGATGTGCCGCAACCGATCCAATTTTTGTTGCCGATATAACGGATTGAACTTTTATATCCATAGGGGGCTTGCGCCGGTGAGAAAAATGTTTTTCCTGCATCATCCGTGATACTGCAATTGCCGGCAGATACTGTATCTGCTGAAAAATCTCCTCCTACAATAATCATTCTCCCGTCTTCTGCCCTGTCTATTGCATTGGCTCCTGTTGAGGATTTCCCTTGTAGTAGAGGTAGTTTTATTTTTTGTTCATCCGTTATAAAATGAGAAGCAGTCCCTCCGCTGACAAAGAATATTTTCTTTTTACTTTGGATGATATTGGATCCACTGGCAGCAAATAATGCTTCACCCGAATCGGCAATAGCGCATGCACTATTTTCTAATGCAGTCCATTTTTCTCCGCCATCAACTGTTGTGGCTATATAAAATCTTCCGTTAATCGGATCTCCAACAACAATCCCATGATTAGTGTCTTCAAAAAACATGGCATCTAAAAACATACCCGATCTGTGGTCTTCAAACACTTTTCTCCACGACTTGCCGCCATCTGTTGTTTTTAAAATAATTGCCGGTGAGTCAATGGCCATTATGAGGGCAGTCTTTTCATTGAAAGCTTCTATATCTCTGAAGTCTCTGTTTTCATAGCCAGCCACTTGCATCCATTCCATTTTTTGATTGTGATGTGTACTTCTTGCTATCATCCCTTTGTTGCCGCTTGCCCAAAATACCTGATTGTCTACTACGCTCAGGCCTCGTAATGAAATGCCGTTTCCACTATCCAGAACATGAATGTTTTGTGCAGAAATATATAGGGGTAAAAGTAAAGTCATCCATGCCATAAATGTTTTTTTAAATATGGGATGGATATATTTCATAAAGAAATTTTATTATAGTTGAATGGCTGCTTCCAGTGCCAGTTCCATCATAGGAAGCAGGGACTTTTCTCTTTCATCTGCGGAAATCATTTCCATGGTAGGAATAATATCGGAAACAGTAAGCAGCGTTGCCGCATTTTTACCCAGATACTGTGCATTCGCAAAAAGAGCAAATGCTTCCATCTCTACGGCGATGCATCCCGTTTCAGCAGCCAGTGGTGGTGTTCCTTTTGTTTTGCGATAAAAAACATCACTCGAATGAACCGTTGCAGCACGGGTTTTAAACCGGGGATTAGTCTCGGTAAGTTTTGCTGCAGTTTGATTGATTATATCAAAGGCATGGCCCTGATATTTTATCGTATTTCCAACAATATCCCATGCGTGCAATGCATAGGTTGATTCACTTGCTGCGGTTTCTACGTTTACCAGATCATAAACCGAAAGTTCGGTTGTATATCCACCGCAGGTTCCGATTCTGATTATTGTATCTACTTCGTATTCCGTATATAGTTCGAAGGAGTAAATGCCGATGGAAGGACATCCCATTCCACTTGCTCCCACCGTTACTGTTTTATTCTTGTATGTGCCTGTATAATAATAAGCGTTCCTGGTTTGGCTTACCAGCACAGCATCTTTCAGGAAATGATCGGCCATGTATTTGGCACGTAAGGGGTCGCCGGCCAGTAAAACAGTTTTGGCTATAGAGCCTTTGGGAGCACTGATATGAACACTCATGTTAGGAAATTAGATTGACAAGATATTAAAAAAACAATCAATGAAAGACGAACAACGGATATTTTATACTTTTTGAATGGTTTGAGGTAGTATGATTGGTGTGGCAAGTTGTATTCCTTCTTTCATGAATCGTTCGTGTATTTTCATGATGAAAATATGTGTGGCTTCTGCCTGTTGAATATGCTCCTCTACCTGCAAGGAGGCTTTGAGATAAATACTATTATTTCCAAATCTTACAAAACGAACGGCAGGTTCTTCAGCCATGATGCCACCTTTTACTTCGCCAAGTGTTTGTAGCACTACTTCTTTTGCAATCCCTTCTACTTTTTTCAGATCACTTTGCTTATCTACACTGATGTCTATACTTACGGTAAAGGCTTTTTTTTCAAGCAGGATATTTGTTGCGATCATATTGGAAAGCTTTGCGTTGGGTACGATAATAATCTGATTGGCCGCATTTTTAATAGTTGTATTTCTCCAACTGATATCCTGTACAAATCCCTCCTGACCGTTATCTAGGCGAATAAAATCATTTTGATTGACCTTGCCTGCTGCTAATATTTGTAGGCCGGCAAACAGATTAGACAAAGTGTCTTGCAATGCTAGCGCTACGGCTAATCCCCCAACACCCATGGCTGTAAGGATAGGGGCTACTGATATACCCATAGACTGAAGAATAAGTACCAGCCCTAAGCCATAGATAATAGCTTTTGCAATTTTGCTGATGATGGAGGAGGAGGGTAGCGTTGAATCGGTTTCACTCGTCTTAAAACGAAGCATACCCAATACGATCTCAGAAAGCATCAGGGTAGCGCAGATGATATAAAAAATTACAAATGACTTATCAATCCAGTCGTGGTATTTGGGGGTTAAGGGAATTCTGTTGATGCCTATATAGGCTCCTAATGCAACGATCAGTACAATGATCCATTTCTTAAAAGAATTCAAAATCAGATTATCGGCGTTTTGCTTTGTCTTTCCAGCTATTCTGATTAATACAGGGAATAGCCATCTTCTTAAGATCCAGCCCAGGATGATACCTGAAACCAATAAAGCGGATAAAATAAGAATATCTTTTTGTAGCATCCTGCAATATACTTTAAGTATAATAATTTTTGAATCCGGAAAAGAGCCAACTTTGCATTTGATTACATTCAAATTATTTTATGAATCCCGCAGATATCCGAAAAGTCTATGCCTTGCATGAACTGGACGAAAAAGAAGTCATGTCATCTCCTTTCCAGCAATTTCAGATCTGGTGGGAGGATGTATTAAGGTCAGCAATTGATGAGCCTAATGCCATGATATTGTCTACAGCTAATGCAAAAGGGGTGGTTGAGGCTAGAACGGTTTTATTAAAAGGATTTGATGCGCAGGGCTTTGTTTTTTTTACCAATTATCACAGTGCTAAAGGTCGGCATCTGGAAGAGAACCCGAATTGTAGCCTTCTCTTTTTTTGGAAAGAACTGGAGCGACAGGTACGCATAATTGGAAAAGCATCAAAGATCTCTGCTGATGAGACGAATGAGTATTTTAGCTCCAGACCTGAAGGCAGTCAGTTGGGTGCCTGGTCCTCTCCGCAAAGTCAGGTAGTGCCCGACAAAAAATGGCTGGAGGCTCAATTCGAATTTTTCAGTCAGAAATTTTCAGATGGCCATATTGATTGTCCGCCTCATTGGGGAGGATTCAGGGTAGTGGCGGATAAAATCGAATTCTGGCAGGGAAGACCTAATCGTATGCACGACAGAATTCAATATCGTAAAGATGAAGAAGGGGCATGGGTGATAGAGCGACTGGCTCCATAAAATTATTTTTATTCATGGTATCAATCAGGGCAGAAGCTTTATGTGTTTCAAGGAATGGACAGCCCTTGTTTCACGATTTCTCTTTCGACACAAGTGAATATCATCGGATTGCGATTATGGGCAGTACCGGTGCAGGAAAGACAACTTTTCTTAAAATGCTGGCGGGTTTTGTACAGCCTGATAGCGGAAAGATATTTGTAGGTAATGATCGGGTAATGGGTCCTAATGAACAATTGATTCCCGGGCATCCTTGGATCGGATATTTATCACAGCACTACGAACTTCGCAATAATTATTTTGTGAAAGAGCTGCTTGATATGGCCAATAAGCTTTCTGTTGACCGAATGCAGGAAATCATTCAGTTGTGTAACATTCAACATTTGCTTGATCGCCGAACAGATGCTTTGTCGGGCGGAGAAAGACAACGGATTGCTTTGGCACGGGTATTACTTGCCGATCCCAAATGGTTATTGCTCGATGAACCCTATTCTAATTTAGATCTCAATCAGAAGCGTATCATCATGCAATTGATTGATGATATAGGCGAGAAGCTGGGTATCAGATTGATCATGGTATCACATGATGCTGCCGATATGCTATCGTGGGCTGACCACCTGATTATTATTGATCAGGGTAAGATCGTACAACAGGGCGTACCCAAGGTTTTATATGATCGTCCACTGAATGAGCATGTGGCGGGTTTATTGGGTGAGTATAATTTGTGTGATGCGGTTATAGTTCAGCAGTTGATGAATACTTCTCTTAATCTTACTCCCGGAAAAAAAATCATCATTCGTCCTGAACATATTTTCATTTCAATAGACGAGAAAGGAATCAAGGCAGTTATTGATGATATAAAATTTAAAGGCAGTTATTCTCTGTTGCACTGTCGAATAAATAATCATGAAGGTAGTATTCTTGTATCCTTATCGTCATTTCGGCATGTTAAACTTGGAGAAGCGTTAAATCTTACCACTTTATTGAAGTATATAGTTGTTGTGGATTAAACTTTTATAACAAATAAATAATAACTAACGATTTACAACCTACAACATCCGACAACCAGCTACTTAATCAAATCCCGGATCACTACCGAAGCCGCCACTGCACCAAAAACCGCAGGCAGATAGGAGATGGTGCCATAGGCTGACTTTTTATAATTCTTTCCATCTGTTAGCATCAGACTTTCCTTAATAGGTTGTTCTGGAGAGAATACAACTTTTAATCCGCGTCGGATACCATGTGTTTTTAATTGCTTACGGATTTGTTGGGCAAAAGGACAATTATAGGTTTTAGAAATGTCGACTACCTGTAATTGGGTTGGATCCAGCTTTGCGCCGGCCCCCATACTGCTCACCATCGGGATCTTACTTTCATAAGCCATCCGGATAAATGTAATTTTTGGTGTGATGCTGTCTATCGCATCGATCACATAATCAGGCCGGCGCAGCAACTGCTCGCTGACCATGTCCGGTTGAACAAATGATTCAATGGTATGTAATTCCAACTCCGGATTGATAGCCAGTAGCCTTTCTTCCATGATCCTTGCCTTCGGTTGTCCATGATTGGTAGCCAGTGCCGGCAGCTGACGGTTGCGGTTGGTAGGATCCACCACATCTCCATCAATAATCGTCATCTTCCCAACGCCGCTTCTTGCAATGAATTCAGCGGCATAGGAACCTACGCCCCCCAGTCCTACTACCATTACATGTTTACGGGTAAGGTTTAATAATTTTTCTTCACCTATTAATAGTTTAGTCCGCGAAAGCCAGGAAATATCTTGCATCGATGAATATTAGAGGTGCAAAGATATTATTAAATACCCCGTGGTTAGTGTCAAATACCCGTGGTTGTGTCCACACGAACCACGGGTAGAACATTTCCTCCCTAATTCTCGTTAATTTTACCAACTATGCAGTGGCCTTCTCAACGAATCGAATATTGTGATACGGGATATTTTCCGAAAATTATGCTGGATTATATCGATCAGAAGGAAAGCCTTATGCCGCTGATTCAATCTTTTCCATCTTTAGAAAATATTAGAGAATCGATTGTCCAAAGAAAACAAACCAAGACCAATCGTAAAGCATTGGTAAGTTATCTTCAAGATCAATATCGGAATGTACCTGATTCTGAAAAAGTATCAACTGCCATTCAGAGACTTTCCGAAGAAAAAACATATACCATCACAACAGCCCATCAGCCTAATCTGCTTACGGGCCCTTTGTATTTTATTTATAAGATTGTTCATGCGATTAGCTTAGCCGATTATTGCAATCAACATATACCGGATTGTCATTTTGTGCCGGTATATTATATGGGGATGGAGGATGCTGACTTCAGTGAGCTGAATCATTTTACAGTAGATGGGAAAAAATATCAATGGGCAACCGATCAGTCAGGTGCTTTCGGACAAATGAAGGTAGATAAAGCCCTAACAGATATAATTGATCAGCTGGAAGCTCAGATCAGTCCTTTGCCGTATGCTGATACATTGATACGGCAGATCCGAGTTTGCTATAAGGAAGGTAAGACAATTGCTCAGGCTACTTTTAAATGGGTTCATTCGCTTTTTTCACGATACGGGTTGATTGTGTTGCTGCCGGATGATAAGCTTATTAAAGCTGAATTTATTTTTGAAATGGAGGATGATCTGCTGAATCATTCCAGTTTTTCAATCCTTCATTCGGTTCAATCATCATACCCTTATCCATCTGATTGGCAGGCTAATCCGCGTGCTATCAATCTCTTTTACATGAAAGATGATGTGCGCGAAAGAATTGAAAAGGAAGGTGATCGTTTTAAAGTTGTCAATACTTCACTTGTATTTACAAAAGAGGAATTATTGAATGAGCTTCATTCTAATCCACAACACTTCAGTCCTAATGTGATGCTACGCCCCTTATTACAAGAGAAAATTCTTCCCAACTTGGTATATATTGGAGGAGCGGGAGAGTTGTCTTACTGGTTTCAGCTGAAAAAAACTTTTGAACACTACCAGATATCTTATCCTCTTTTGGTTTTACGTAATTCTTTCGTGCTGATGAGCGAAAAACTGAACATACAATTTCAAAAAGCAGGCTTTAATACATGCGATATTTTTAAAACTGCAGATCAGTTGATTGCTTCTTATGTGCTTCAGCATTCGGGAAAGGATTTATCGATGGATAAAGAGATCAATCAAATGGAGCTTTGGTTTAAAGAAGTTGAGCTGAAAGCTTCTTCGACAGATGCCACACTCAAAGCCCATGTAGGATCTCTCCAAAGAGCGTTATTGAAAAAAATGAAAGCTTTAGAGCAGAAAATGCTTCGCGCAGAAAAGCGAAGATTTCAGGATATGTCCCGTCAGATTGAAAAGATTAGATCAGCGTTTTTCCCATCTCAGCAATTACAGGAAAGACAAGAAAGTATGTTGGGCTTTTATGCAAAATGGGGTGATATTTGGATCGATCAGATTCTGCAGCACTCTGCAGCGCTTGATCCTAAAATGACAATCCTAAATTATCCTTTATCATATTGATTGTTGAGTCCCGATATTTTCATTTTTTCGATTTTTTCGGCAACCTCATCGGAAAGTTTCTTTTTATAAGTTTCCATTTTTTGAGCGATTTCGTGATTGGCGGTAGCAATGATCTGTGTGGCTAAAAGTCCGGCATTTTTTGAGGCGTTCAATGCTACAGTTGCTACCGGTACTCCATTGGGCATTTGTAATATGGATAAGATGCTATCCCATCCATCGATGGAATTGGAAGATTTTACGGGAACACCAATAACAGGTAGGGTAGTGATACTGGCCACCATTCCGGGCAGATGCGCCGCGCCTCCGGCGCCGGCGATAATCACTTTTAATCCACGTGCCCGTGCTTGTTCAGCATAATCCACCATTCTGTACGGCGTACGATGGGCGGATACTACCGTCACTTCATATGAAATGCCAAAATCTTTTAAAATATCTACGGCTCCCTGCATAACAGGCAGATCACTGTCGCTCCCCATAATAATGCCGACGATTGGTTGATGCATGTGATTAATTTATTGTAAAATTAGGGAACAAAATTGTTGTTGTAGTGAGTTTGTAGAGTTCATAAATTTTGTGAAGTATAAAGAAGGATAAATTTTAATGTTGATTGTTATGGGTTGGTCATGGTCATAATTACTAATACAACAATGATAACCATGACAACAATCCTATATCTTCGCAGCCATTTTATATTATGCTTCAAAAAATTTATGCGGTTTACGCCATTGCTTTGTTTGTGATCATGGTTTTAATCCTTTTACCCTTCGCCATTATAGTCGCTACTTTCAATAAAAGACAAAGAGGGCTGGCGGTCATGAAAATGGCCCATATCTGGTCTGATGTATGGCTTTTTTTTATCGGCATCAGACATAAAAGAATAGTAGAACAGGAGCTACAAAAGGGCCAACCCTATATTTTTGTAAGTAATCATAATTCTTACATGGATATCCCTCAATTGCTAAAAGCAGTGAGAACGCCCGTAAAAGGTTTGGGGAAAGCGGAAGCCGGGAATATACCCTTATTTGGACTGATCTATAATGCCGGTGTAGTTACGGTAAAGCGTTCTTGTCCGGAAGACCGTGCCAAAAGTGTCGCCGAATTAAAAGATACTTTACACAATAATATATCCATTTACATTGCACCGGAAGGCACCTTTAATGAAACGACAGCTCCTTTGTCTAAATTTTATGATGGAGCATTTCGGTTGGCCATTGAAACGCAAACTCCTATTAAACCTATGTTGTTTCTGGATGCTGTAGATCGTTTGCACTGGAGTCATTTTTTAACACTCACACCCGGTAAATTGCGCACCGTTTATTTGGAAGAAGTTTCGCCGGCAGGATATGGCCCGGGAGATGTGGAATTGCTCAAGCAAAAGGTTTTTAAATTGATGGAAGAGCGCATCCTGTTTTATCAGCCTTCCTGGATTCAGGCCCCTGCATCTGTATAGTTTTCTTGAGGATCGCGCGCTTTTCTTTGCTAATTTTAACGCCTGATGTCGCTTTATTCATCTGATATATTTTCATCTCTGGATGCTTCCCGCATTATATATGCTGATGTGATCATTCCGCTTGCTTTACCACAAACATATACCTGGTCGATTCCGGCAGAAATGCAAAAGGGAGCGCAAATTGGAATTCGTGTTGAGGTAGAGTTAAGAAAAAAAAGATATGCCGGCATTATAAAAGCAATTCATACTCATAAGCCTTCAGCTTTTGAGCCCAAGCCTATCATCAATCTATTAGATACGGATCCTATCGTATTCCCTGATCAACTTCAATTTTGGTCGTGGATGGCCAATTATTACATGTGCAGCGAAGGCGAAATAATGGCAGCCGCATTGCCTGCACATTTTAAACTTAGTAGCGAATCGATTTTGATCTTCAATGAAGAAGCGGGCGATGATTTTACGGCGCTTGATGAAGAGGAATACCTGGTGGCAGAGGCGTTACATATTCGTAAGGAACTTCGACTTCAGGAAGTGCAGCAGATTCTGGATATGTCGCATGTGTATCCTGTGGTTAAAAGACTAATTGAAAAGCAGGTCTGTTTTGTTTGGGAATCTTTAAAAGAAACCTATACTGAGAAGAAAGAAACTTTTGTACTACTCAATCCGGTTTATAAGCAGGAAGAAAAATTAAGTGAGCTGTTGAATAATTGGGGGAGGGCCCCTAAGCAGATGGAATTATTGCTTTCCTATCTGCACATACAAAAAACGGAAGGAGAAGTAACCCGATCTGCACTTTTAAAAAAAAGTGGGGCCTCAGATGCCAATCTAAAAGGATTGGTGGAGAAAGATATTCTTCAGTTAGATAAGCGAGTAGTGGGTCGTCTTCAACATCTTCCATTAAAGGTGGATATAGATTTTGAACTTTCTGCTTTACAAACATCGGCCTTAGAAAAAATTATTTCCGAATGGAAAACACACAGCGTTTGTCTGTTGCATGGCGTAACGGGCAGCGGTAAAACGCAGATCTATATTAAGCTGATTGAAGAAATCATTAAAGAAGGTAAACAGGCATTGTATTTATTGCCGGAGATTGCATTAACCGGACAAATCATTCGCCGATTACAAAAACATTTCGGAGGTTATATCGGAATCTATCACAGTAAGTTCAGTCAAAATGAAAGAGTAGAGATCTGGAATCAGATCAAAACGGGTAAGATGCGGGTGGTGTTAGGTGCGCGTAGTGCAATTTTTCTTCCATTTAAAGAATTAGGATTGATTATTTGCGATGAAGAGCATGATTCCTCTTTTAAGCAGCAACAACCGGCTCCCCGATATCATGCGCGAGATGCAGCCATCTATTATGCCTCTCAACTGAATGCCAAAGTTTTACTGGGCAGCGGAACACCTTCTGTAGAATCCTATCATCACGCACAAAATGGAAAGTATGCACTTGTCGAATTAAATGAGCGATACGGTACAGGATCCTTACCGCAGATCCAACTCGTAGATACAAAAGCTTTATATAAAGAGACCAAAGAGAAAGTCATTCTGTCGCCGGCTTTAAAAACAGCTATTGAACAATCGCTTGCCAAAGGCCGTCAGATTATTCTTTTTCAGAATAGAAGAGGCCATACACCTCATCATATCTGCAGTGCTTGCGGATGGATCCCCCATTGTCGTCATTGCGATGTAAGTCTTACCTATCATAAGTTTAAAAACAAATTACAGTGTCATTATTGCGGTACGGTATATCCGGTAATTCAAACCTGTGAAGCGTGTGGAAGTCATGATTTCATGAAGATTAATTTCGGCACCGAGCTGGTCGAAGAACAAATTCAGGAAGCTTTTCCGCATGCGCGGGTAGCCCGTATGGATTACGATTCGGTGAGTGGTAAAACCGCACACGATCAGTTGATTCAACAGTTTGAACAACATAAGATTGATATTCTTGTAGGTACACAAATGGTAGTAAAGGGGTTGGATTTTGAAAAAGTAAATCTGGTGGGCATACTGGATGCAGATAGTTTACTCAGTTTCGCAGGTTTTCGTGTAAATGAAAGGGCGTTTCAGTTGATGGAGCAGGTGAGTGGAAGAGCCGGAAGAAAAGATGCGGATGGTTTAGTGTTGATTCAGGTGGTGCAAACAGGACATCCTGTTTTGAAATTTGTACAGCAACATGATTATAAAAGTTTTTTTGATTTTGAGTTAAGTGCGCGCAAGCAATTTGATTACCCTCCTTTTACACGCATCATTCATTTGATTTGTAAACATCGTGATAAACAAACGGTGCAAGGAGCCATACAATTTTTGTATGAAGGGTTGCAGTCAAAATTTGGAGCTTTTCTGGTTGGCCCAGCAGAGCCGGTGATTAATAGAATCAGAAATCAATATCTTATGGAGTTGATTATTAAACTGCCCAGAGACAGTAAATTAATTAGTCTTTGCAAACAGATGATTTATCAACTTCAAATCAATATGCATCAGCAGGAAAAACTAAAAAATACCATGTTGGTGATGGATGTTGATCCTTTATAAATCGATACTCAATTATTTATTCTGCCTTAATAATATTGTAGATAAATCTGCGCTGAGTTGTGGGGGTTTCAATGACTATAATTAAATTTCCGTTAGGCCAGTTTGCAGTTAAGATCTTTTGATATGATTTGATTTCATTTATCTTATTGATCAGTGCTCCATTGGCTGCATAAACTTTCATATTGATTTTTGTGGTCAGGTCATTAAACTGATATCGAATAATCAATTCATTTTTAATGGGGTTGGGGTATAAGCTGATATATTCATTTTCAAACAATTCATTTTGTCCGGTGAATACAAAATTGAAAGGATCAGACATCTGACTCGTACATCCGTTGAGGGTTATACGTACAGTATAGTTTCCGCTTTGTAGCGGAGATAATGTAGAAGCAGTTGCACCATTAATGATAGCCCCATCTAAAAACCACTGATTACCTGATAAGCTGCTTGATATAAGTTGGTTTCCGTTTAAAGTAATACTTGGTTTAGA
>JBKCGY010000259.1:0-2586 GCA_046303015.1 Bacteroidota bacterium
GAATTAATGCAACAACTTCGTCAAAGAAATATTTCCTGCGAACTCTTTCACGAAAATCTGAAAATGGATAAGCAGTTTAAATATGCGGAGAAAAAAAATATTCCTTTTGTCGTAATTATTGGCGAGAAAGAGTTGGCAGAAGGATCATGCAATATTAAAAACTTAATTACAGGAAATCAGGATACCGTGAAGATAGAAGATATACAAAAGATACATTTTAAATATTAACAGAACCCATCCATTTATATCATTATCACTTTATTGTTACTTTCTTTTGCATTGATCAAAAGAAAGTAACCAAAGAAAAATCTAGGCAAACCCAATCGCTCCGCACGTTTTGCCAGGCCAGCGCTCAGATTGAGTTGACATTTTATAAAGGATAGAGATTTCACAGCTCTTATGCCGCTTCATACTATAACATTCACTTCCTACTTTACAAACTTTATGAACTTTATAAACTAAATTTCTTCTAAGGCAGTACCTTTGCACCATGCCGAACGCATCTACCCAAAATATTCGCCACCTGACACAGGAGGAAATCGCCGCCTACTTTAAAGAACTGGGCGAACCGAGTTTCCGTGCTAAACAGGTGTATGAATGGCTGTGGCAGAAAAAAGCACAAAGCTTTGCAGATATGACCAATCTCAGCAAAGCACTGCGACAAAAATTAGGTGAACAATTTTCGCTTCCGGCACTTACCGTTGATGCAACTCAATATGCTGAAGATGGTACTGTTAAATCCAGATTCAGAACACATGACGGCCATTTAATTGAAGGGGTTTTAATACCTACAGAAGATCGTAAGACGGCCTGCGTATCCTCTCAGATCGGATGCTCGCTAACTTGTAAGTTCTGTGCTACTGGCTATATGCAACGTAAAAGAAATCTGCTGTTTGATGAGATCTATGATCAGGTAGTGATGATCAATGAACAAAGTGAACGTATTCATGAAAAAAAGTTAAGCAATATCGTATTTATGGGTATGGGTGAGCCTTTGCTCAATTACAGAAATGTATTAAAGGCCATTGAAAGAATTACTTCACCGGATGGATTAGGTATGAGTCCAAGAAGAATTACTGTATCTACCGCCGGTGTAGCCAAGCAGATCAAACAATTGGGCGATGATGAAGTAAAATTCAAATTGGCCCTGTCTCTGCATGCCGCCAATGATGAAAAACGCCACAAAATCATGCCGATCAATGACACTAATGACATCAAATCACTGATCGAATCGCTGAATTATTTTTATAAAAAAACCGGCAATGAAATAACCTTCGAATATATTTTGTTTGACAAATTCAATGATTCATTGCAAGATGCAGATGAATTAATAAAGATGTATCGACAAGTGCCAGCCGATCTGGTAAATATCATTGAATATAATCCGATCGCCCAGGGCGGATTTAAAAAACCGGATGAAAAAACTATCGAAAAGTTCATGCAATACCTGGAAAAAAACAAAGTGAATGTTCGCTTGAGAAGAAGCAGAGGGAAAGATATTGATGCTGCCTGCGGACAATTAGCCAATAAAGAAGTTATTCAGTAATCCCTGTTGTAAAACAGTAAATTGTATTATATGTCAAATCATTTCAACCGTTTCGGGAAAGGAAAATCCAACGCACAGAAAAAAGAAGAGATCCGTCAGGAAAAACGAGCTGCCCGAGTCGAAAAGAATGCTTATTTCGAAAAGAAGAAAGCTGAGCAAGCGGCTGCAAAAGGGAAAATCTATAGAGAAAAAACGCAAACCAAATCCGGTACTCCTCTACCTGCAAAAACAACGATCATTAAAAGAGAGCAGAGCCCGTCTAACGACTTGATGCCATTAAATAAGTATCTGGCGCATTGTGGTATTTGCAGCCGACGAGATGCAGCTGAAGAAATCAAAAAAGGATTGGTAAAAGTAAACGGGCAATTAATCACTGAACCTGGGCACAAAGTGACCGCTCAAGATAAAATCAATTACAACGGTAAGCCCGTTCAAATTCAGCAGGAACTTGTTTACATCCTGCTCAATAAACCCAAAGATTATATCACCACCAGCGAAGATCCGCAGGGAAGAAAAACGATCATGGATCTCTTTAAAGGATCCATTCCACAAAGAGTATATCCGGTAGGCAGACTGGATCGCAATACAACTGGTGTATTATTATTGACCAATGATGGTGAGTTGACTCAAAAATTATCTCACCCCTCCTATCAGGTAAAAAAGATATATGAGGTAACACTGGATAAACCTCTGGAGAAAACAGATTTTCAACAACTCCTGAAAGGTGTGGTACTTGAAGATGGTTTCATTGCGCCGGATGCATTAGGTTATGCCGATGCAAAAAATAAAAAAATTATCGGCATTGAAATACATAGTGGGCGCAATCGCATAGTAAGAAGAATGTTTGAGCATCTGGGATATGATGTAAAAGGCTTGGACCGAGTGATGTTTGGCAATCTGACTAAAAAAAATGTAGACAGGGGAAAATGGAGATTTCTTACCGAAAAAGAAATTCGATTATTGAAATTCCTGAATAAATCTTTTATAAAAGTTAAGCAGAGTACAAAGCACAAGAACAGAGATGAAGCATAAAATTGAGA
>JBKCGY010000260.1:0-2012 GCA_046303015.1 Bacteroidota bacterium
GAATAATTGGCGGACTTATGATTTATTCTGCATTAGTCAAAAAACACTATGAACTATCAACCATTGCCGGCTTAGTTAGTATGACCTCATTTATCATTCTTTACTTCATAATAGGAAATGACATTAATCAAGAACTTAAAAAAGTAATGATAATTGACGTTGTTGCAACTATAATTCTCTGCATCGGATTTATTTTATTTATACTCAAATCAAAAGCATAAAACAGTGAATAATAAACCAAAAAACAACGAACCGCTAACAGCCGTTTTGCAAAAGCGGGGGTTTCGTGCTTCTATGACAGTGAAGTGCTAAATTCAAGTTTTGTACATCTAATGAAGTTTAGTGCTAATAATCCCTGCCTTCGCAAAGCGGCAAACCGTTAGTGTTCATGCCATAGCACAAATCCTAAAAAATATTTTGAATTCTCCAATTTAGTATATACTTTTGCGGTATACTAAAATAGAAAAAGAATGAAAACTCTGTCTCTAAAGCTTGACGATATCGTTTACGAAGAAACCGAGCAATTACTGGAAAAAATAAAAAAACCAAGGAATCGATATATCAACGAGGCTCTTCAATATTATAATCGGATTCAAAAAAGAAAGATTATATCCAAATTGCTGATATTAGAATCAAAGCTTGTGAGCGAAGAATCTATGAACGTTCTTAGTGAATTCGAAAATCTGGACGAATATGATAGCTAAGAAATATGAAGTGTGGCTAGCAAACCTCGATCCCAGGTTTGGAACAGAAACTGGAAAAACAAGACCAGTATTAGTAGTACAAACAAATATTTTGAATAAAATACATCCATCAACTTTAATCTGTCCAATTACAACAAACGTCAAGCTTGAAAGTCAAATACTAAGAGTTCATTTAAAAAAAGGCAATGCTAAAGTCAAAGAAAACTGTGATATTATGATTGACCAGTTGAGAGCTATTGACAACAAAAGATTAGTTAAGAAAATTGGAGAATTACCAAAAGAAATCACTGAACGTGTAAAAGAAAATATTAAGATAGTCCTAGATCTTGAGGATTAAGCACGAAACGCTAACAGCAAGCAAGCGCCAAGTTCTTATTTCGGCCTACAAAGACGGCAACTCAGCTAAATAACGAAAAGTTCTTATCGATTAAGTTTTATCTTCGGAGAAACCGTCTCGCGAAAGGCGGTCTGAGCAGCTACTTGCTGAACGTTACCATCCGATTAGATACTATATGAAATGTAAAAATGACTGAGATAAAAACAAACTATTTATTCTTTACCGGAAAAGGTGGTGTAGGAAAAACTTCACTTGCTTGTGCAACAGCAGTTGAAATGGCTGATGCTGGTAAAGTAGTTCTTATTGTAAGTACTGACCCAGCGTCCAACTTAAAGGATGTACTCGAAAGTCAGGTAGACGAACATATGAAACCAATTAAAGGAGCTGAGCGACTTTTTGCAATTAATATCAACCCTGAAAATTCAGCTGAGGAGTATCGAAATAGAGTTATACAACCATTGGAAGGGATTGCATCTAAAGCAGAGATTAAAAAAATCAGGGAAAACCTTTCCGGCGCTTGTACTACTGAGATTGCATCTTTTGATGAATTCTCTCGTTTTGTTTCCGGTGAAACTGAAGGAACAACATTTGATGTGATAATCTTCGATACCGCACCCACAGGTCACACATTACGTCTGCTTGAATTACCTGCCGCGTGGTCGAGCTTTACGGACGAAAATCCTGAAGGTGCTTCTTGCTTAGGTCCTACCTCTGCTTTAAAAAGTGGTCAAGAAAGATATCATAACGTGGTAAACAGACTAAGAGATCCTTCATTAACCAGTTTCTACATCGTAGCAAGGGCAGACAAACCGTCACTCAAAGAAGCGTCAAGAACCAGCAAGGAATTGAAAGAACTCGGTATGCGCAATCAGCTGTTGTATATCAATGGTGTTTTTAAAGCAATCGACAAAAATGACTTGCTTGCTCAAAAAATGGAAGAGATGGGTAATGAACAACTGCATTCAATACCC
>JBKCGY010000261.1:0-8537 GCA_046303015.1 Bacteroidota bacterium
TGGCTGCTACCAAACTGGTAGCTCCAATTTGATGGAGGAAATTTCTGCGTGAAGAGGCACTGTTCTTTTTCATATGACAATATTTGAATTGGTAATTTACAGATAGTTTTTAAATTTTCTAATGAAGTTTTATGATTGAAATAAGGTAGTAAAAAAGCCCTGACATATGCCAAGGCTTTTGTAATGGTCGGGAAGACCAGATTCGAACTGGCGACCCCTTGCACCCCATACAAGTGCGCTACCGGGCTGCGCCACGTCCCGAACATTTACAATCTTTCGATCATAAGATTTTAAGGGGATGCAAAAGTAAGATATATTGCATTGGATTCAAAATCCATAAAAAAAATTACGAACTTTACAGCCTTGTAAATAATACATGACTATCCTCATCCAACAAGCGCAGATTACAGACATTAACTCCCCTTACAACGGAACCCGTCAAGATTTGCTTATTGAAAATGGAACCATTACTCAAATTGGCCAACTCAAGAATATTAAAGCCGACCAAATCATCTCCTCCCCTAACCTGCATATTTCAATAGGATGGGTGGATTGTTTTGCCCACTTTTGCGACCCCGGTTTTGAGTACAAGGAAACCATAGAAACAGGCATAGAGGCCGCTGCAACAGGTGGCTTTACAGAAGTTATGATACTACCCCATACTTCTCCTGCCATAACAGGTAAATCACAAGTTGAATACATTCTCAAAAGAGCTGAAAATAAAAAAGTAAAAATTCACCCATTAGGCGCTATCAGTAAAAACATTGAAGGTAAAGACCTCGCTGAAATGTATGATATGCAAAAAGCAGGTGCAGTTGCTTTTACGGACGGGCTCAAACCTGTTCAGTCCGGTGGGCTTTTCCTGAAATCTTTACAATATGTAAAAGCCTTTAACGGCACCATCATTCAAATGCCTGATGATATTACCATTGGACATAAAGGATTAATGCATGAAGGTATCAAAAGTACTCAACTAGGTCTGCCCGGAAAACCCATGATAGCAGAAGAAATTGCAGTGGCCAGAGATCTCAGACTGCTTCAGTACACTGAATCAAAATTGCATCTGACCGGTATTACCTCTCCCCAATCTGTTGAGCAAATTGAGGCAGCCAAAAGAGAAGGATTAGATATATCCTGCTCCGTTAGTCCGGCACATTTCTTCTTCAGTGATGAAGATCTCTCAGATTACGACACAAATTTAAAATTGAATGCACCTTTAAGAACCTCTGCAGAACAATCACTTCTAAAAAAAGCATTGATCAGTGGCAAGATCGATTGTATCGCCAGCCATCACCTACCCCACGAATATGACAGCAAAATATGCGAGTTTGAAAATGCGCAACCGGGGATGATCGCTTTAGAAACAACTTACGCTGCCATGCAAACGTCCATGGGCAACGATCTTAACCCTGAACGATGGGCTCAATTAGTGGCGCATAATCCAAGAAGAATCTTCAACATAGGTGAACCTATCCTTGATCTTAACCACTCAGCGAATATTACCTTGTTCGACCCCGACATAGAATATATTTTTACAGAAGCTCATATCCGATCCCAATCAAAGAATTCCCCTTTCATCGGCAAAACACTAAAAGGGAAAGTGATTGGAACGATTTTGGGACAACATTTACATATCAATTAATATGGAAAAAAAAATCACAACTCATTTTACCAAAGGACTCATTATAGGACTTTTCATGGTAATGCTGGGCACTACTTTTCAGGTACTTAATATTTACGAACCATGGGTACAATATATTAGCCTGGGAATCTATGCAGTCGCCATCATCTGGTCTTGCTATGCTTTCAGCAAAGACATGAATGGAGAGGTTAATTTCGGACAACTATTCAGTCATGGATTTAAAACCGCAGCCATTGTTACCTTAATCAGCATAGCTGCATTTATTATTACCTATCTGATTATGCCCGAGATCAAAGAAAAATCTTTGCAAATAGCCAGAGAAGAAATGGCAAAAGATCCCAGAATGACGGAAGAAATCATCAATCAGTCTATTGCCTGGACGGACAAATTCTTTTTAGTGTTTGGCATTGTAGGCTCCTTATTTGGATTTGCATTAACGGGTGCCATCAGTTCACTCATCGGAGCAGCCATATCTAAGAAAACTCCAAAAGATTCCATGCCCAAATCTTTGTAAGATGAATATCAGCGTAATCATACCCCTCAAAGACGAAGCAGAATCACTGCCGGAACTCTGCGACTGGATTGCAAGAGTCATGAACAAACATGCCTATAGTTATGAAATCATCCTGATCGATGATGGAAGCACCGACTCGTCATGGCAAGTGATTCATGATTTAAGAAGTCATAATACAAATATCAGAGGCATCAAGTTTCAACGTAATTATGGAAAAAGTGCTGCCCTCAACGAAGGCTTTAAAGCCGCACAAGGTGATGTAGTAATTACAATGGATGCTGATTTACAAGACAGCCCCGATGAAATTCCTGAGCTCTATCAAATGATCACCAATGTGGGCTATGACCTTGTGAGTGGCTGGAAGAAAAAAAGATATGACAATACGCTCACCAAAAATATCCCCTCCAAGTTTTTCAATGCTGCAACCAGAAAAATGAGCGGCATTCCATTACATGATTTTAATTGCGGCTTAAAAGCATATCGCAATAAAGTAGTTAAGAGCATAGAGGTTTACGGAGAAATGCATCGTTATATTCCTGTACTGGCTAAGTGGGCGGGTTTCAAAAAGATTGGCGAGAAAGTTGTGGAACATCGTAAAAGAAAATACGGCACTACTAAATTCGGATGGGATCGTTTTGTAAATGGATTTCTTGATCTGGCAACGATTATGTTTGTTGGAAAATTCGGGAAACGTCCGATGCACTTCTTCGGTTTGTGGGGCACTATTTGTTTTTTATTGGGAATGGCTGGAACTTTATATCTGATCATTCAAAAACTAATCGATTTTAATGTTCCCATTACCAATCGCCCAATTTTCTTTATTGCACTTTCTTGCATGATCATCGGATCACAATTATTTCTGGCAGGTTTTATTGGAGAATTAATCACGAGAAATGCACCTGAGAGGAATGTTTATTTGATAGAAGAAAAGCTATAAGTTACAGGTTGTCAGTTGTGAGTTTTGAGTTAAGTGTAAAAATTACTTTTAAGTTTTAATTTCCAAAATGAAAATTGTCATCATCGGTCCGGCTCATCCTTTACGCGGCGGACTGGCGTCCTATAATGAACGATTAGCCAGAGCCTTCCAGCAAGATGGACATGATATTTCGATATATACTTTCAGCTTGCAATATCCCACATTTTTATTTCCCGGCACTACGCAATACTCATCAGAACCTGCACCGACAGATATCAGGATCAAGATATGCATCAACTCCATGAATCCATTAAACTGGATTAAAACTGGATGGCAATTAAAAAATCAAAAGCCAGATCTGATTATTGTTCGATACTGGCTCCCCTTCATGGGTCCTTGCCTGGGTACTATACTTCGCCTCGTCAAAAAAAATAAACATACCCGTATTGTCTGCATTGCCGATAACATCATACCGCATGAAAAAAGGCCAGGAGATAGTCTCTTTACAAAATATTTTATCAAGCCTGTAGATGCATTTATTACGATGAGCGAGAAAGTATTAAAAGACTTGTCTCTTTTCAAAAATCAACAGCCGGCACAATTCGTTCCTCATCCGCTCTATGATAATCTCGGTGAGAAAGTGGAGCGATCCATTGCGAGAAAAAAATTACAAATCTCTGAAGAAGCATTCATCTTTTTATTTTTTGGTTTTATTAGGAAATATAAAGGACTCGACTGGTTACTGGAAGCAACCGCATTACTGAAACATAAAACGAATCAACCCTTTAAAGTTTTGATTGCCGGAGAATATTATGAAGATAAGTATGCTTATGAGCAAAAGATAAATGAATTAAAGATAGAAGATCATTTAATTTTAAAAACTGATTTTATTGCCGACAGTGAGGTGAAATTTTATCTCTGTGCTGCCGACACTGTGGTCCAGCCTTATAAACATGCCACGCAGAGTGGTGTAACTCCCCTAGCCTATCATTTTGAAATACCCATGATTGTAACGCGCGTAGGGGCACTGCCTGACATGGTACCCAATGGGAAAGTGGGACTTGTATGCGAACCTGATCCCAAAGCCATAGCGGATGCAATGTTGCAGATGATGGAAATGGGAACAAGTGTTTTTGTTCCCGGGATAAAAGAAGAAAAGATTAAATATAGTTGGGAAAGAATGTGTGAGAAAATTTTAGATATAAATAAGGGGTAAAGAAGAAGAAGTTGTCATAATGTCGAGGTATTGTGGTGTCGCGGCGAAGTCAATTGCCGGGTGAGGTACTCGATGCAGGGTATGGCACTCGATGCGGGGTGAGGCATTCGAACCCCGCGATATACCGGTGGCTTCGAGAACCTCAGCCACCGACCTTCGAGAACCTCTGCCATCAGCCTTCATGAACCTCAGCAAACGGCCATCGAGCACCTCAGTCGCCGTCAATAACCTTTGCACTTTCGGGTCAAGCACTCCTTAGTGAAATTCATTCTAATCTTACAATGATAAAAGCAAATCAAGTAAATTTGTGAATTAAGTTTATCATTCAATGATCTACAGAAGCAGAGCTCCTTTACGTATAGGATTAGCCGGTGGCGGAACGGATGTGAGTCCGTATTGCGATTTGTATGGCGGCGCCATTCTCAATGCTTCTATTTCATTGTATGCCTATGCTCATCTGGAGATTACAGGTGATGAAACTATTATATTAGAAGCCAAGGATAGAAATGAAAAAGTAGTACTACCCCATCAAAATGAATTACCCCTTAATGGTGTATTAGATTTACATAAAGGTGTTTACAATCGTTTGCAAAAAGATTACGGATGGCCACATAAAGGATTTCGGCTTACTACTTTTTCTGATGCGCCAGCGGGAAGTGGATTAGGCACCTCGTCAACCATGATGGTTGCGATTTTAGGTGCTTTCAATGAACTGATGCGGCTTCCATTGGGAGAATATGATCTTGCTCATTATGCTTATGAGATTGAAAGGAAAGATCTGCAGTTAGCCGGGGGTAGGCAGGATCAGTATGCTGCCACTTTCGGCGGGGTCAACTTTATGGAGTTTTACAAGGAGGATCAGGTGATCGTAAATCCGCTGCGTATCCGACAGGAATATCTGGATGAGTTACAAAATAATCTGGTTTTATACTATACAGATTCCAGCAGAGATTCGGCTACCATCATCAAAGCGCAGCAACAAAATGTTAATGAGAAAAAAGAGAAAAGTATTGAAGCGATGCATCAGTTGAAGGAGCAGGCGAAGATGATGAAGGAGGTGATGTTGAAAGGGAAGATTGATGCACTGGGCGAGATATTGGATTATGGTTTTGAGCAGAAGCGAAAGATGGCGGAGCACATATCCAATTCTCGTATAGAAGAGATCTATGCCCACGCCTGCAAGAGTGGTGCTACGGGCGGGAAGATTTCCGGTGCGGGCGGGGGCGGCTTTATGATCTTTTATTGCCCCAATATCACCCGATATGCAGTAACCGAAGCACTGCAATCATTTGGTGGCACTTGCCGGAATTATCATTTCACAAAAGAAGGGCTTACCACCTGGACAGGAGGAAAATTATAAAATCGTTATGAACAAAATACAACATATCATCAGTGCTTCTATTGATGTAAAAAAATCATTACTGGAAAACGAAGCCATGCTTCAGCAAATTCAGGAAGTAAGCGAAGTTATCACCCAGGCATTCCGCAATGGAAAGAAAGTATTATTCTGTGGTAATGGCGGCAGCGCTGCCGACGCACAACATCTTGCTGCCGAATTCAGCGGTCGATTTTACACAGATCGCGATGCTTTACCTGCCGAGGCATTACATGTAAATACTTCCTACCTTACTGCTGTAGCAAACGACTACAGCTATGATGTAGTATACGCTCGCATGGTGAAAGGAATTGGCAATTCCGGCGATGTATTAGTGGGTATATCTACATCAGGTAATTCAAAGAATATTGTAGAGGCTTTCAAAGTTGCTCGCGACAAAGGAATGATCACGATCGGACTCACTGGCGAAAAAGGCGGCACAATGAAAGAGCTGAGTGATTATCTCTTCAATGTGGCATCCAATGATACCCCCAGAATTCAGGAAACCCATATTCTGATCGGTCATATTATTTGTCAGCTGGTAGAAGAAAGATACTTCAATATCACAGGAAAGTAAAATGCAAATCAGCACCGCCATCATTCTTGCAGGAGGACTCGGCACCCGACTTCGTTCGGTAGTCAGTGATCTGCCGAAATGCATGGCCCCCATCAATCAAAGACCTTTCCTTGATCATGTCATTCAATACCTAAAAAAACAAGGGATCCAAAATTTCATATTCTCTCTTGGATATAAAGCAGATACCATCATCGAACATATTCAAACACATTATTCAGATCTTAATGCTGAATTTGCTATTGAACCCTCTCCGCTGGGTACCGGAGGCGCTATTCATTATGCCTGTCAATATGTACATGATGATAATGTCATTATCGTAAACGGAGATACACTTTTTGAAGCCAACCTCAATGCATTAGCAAAACTGCATATTAGCCATCATTCAGAATGCACGATTGCATTAAAACCAATGAAAGATTTCCAGCGATATGGCATAGTAACCCTTAATGAGCAAAACCAGGTAACTGGCTTCAAAGAAAAGCAATACTATTCAGAAGGATTGATCAACGGCGGTATATACGCGCTAAACATCCACTCATTCCTGGCAAAATCTTTTAAAGATATTTTTTCATTTGAAAAAGATTATCTGGAAGCCTATTCTTCAAAAGGTCTTTTTTGTGGATATGAATCAGATGCTTATTTCATTGACATAGGAATACCCGAAGATTATGAAAGAGCTCAAAAAGAATTGAAATTTTAATATGCAACATTATTCACTTGCCTTAAATAACCTTCCGATTATAGATCAAAAATGGACTTTATTCCTGGACAGAGACGGTGTAATCAACCAGGATGTTGTGGGGGATTACATAAAACGATGGGAAGATTTCACCTTCAAAGAAGGAACGCTGAAAGCTATGGCATTATTGAAACCACTTTTTAATCGAATCATTATAGTCAGTAATCAACGGGGCGTTGAAAAAGGACTGATGACCAAAGAGGAACTGGATCGGATTACACAAAATATGGTAAAAGAAATAGAAGATTCCGGCGGCAAAATCGATCGCGTTTACTACTGCACATCGTTAAATAATCAGGATCCCAACCGAAAACCGAATGGCGGCATGGCGCTGCAAGCTAAAAAAGAATTCTCCGAAATTGAATTAACAAAAAGTATTATGGTAGGAAATATGCCAAGCGATATGTGGTTCGGAAGAAATATTGGCGCCTATACGGTTTACCTCCCTACCCGTCCGGATGAAAATCCGGAAGCCCATACAGTAGATGCAACCTTTAAAGATTTGTTAGCTTTTGCAGAAGCTTTCGCAATAAAGAATGTGAAAGCCTAAATTTATAATATGGTAAAATCATTTATTGCATTCCTTTTTTTAACAACAGTATTTTTTCAAAAAATATTGTTAGCTCAAAAATTACAGCCGGCGCAACAAAAGTTATTACAGGCAAAAGAAGACTCTTTAAAAGCATTTGCATTTAAAATAATTAAGCATGAAGACGCCGCTGTTCGCTTACGTAGCGATAGCAATTTTACACGTATCATAGTCCGTGCACTTAAAACACCGTATTCATTTGAATACCCGTTTGATTCATTGATTACCATATCTAAATTAGTGGCCCCTGATAGCAGTTTCCGGATTTTCACCTGGCAATTGGTAAAAGACGAATCCTATTGCAGGCAAAAAGGGTTTATTCAGATGAGAACATCAGATGGCAGCCTACAATTATTTCCCTTAAGAGACGTAAGTGAGTTTACTGAAGATCCCGTTGATACAATAGCTAATCAAGGAGGATGGATAGGCGCAGTCTATTACAAAATGATCACTAAAGCATATCAGGGCAAAAAATATTACACATTATTAGGTTATGACGAACATAATGAAAGAACCACCCGTAAATGGATAGACATTTTACATTTTGATCAATTGAACCAACCGATATTTGGCTTACAAAATGGCTTTTCATTCGCAGAAGATTCCATACCTGGCAACCCTCAAAACCGAATATTATTGGAATATAAAAAAGATGCAAGGGCTCGTATTCAATTTGATGAAGAAATGGACATAATCTTATTCGACCACCTGATATCTGAAACCAATGAATCTAAAAAGAAATATACCCTTATCCCTGACGGAGATTATGAAGGTTTTGTATGGAAGAATGGACAATGGATGCATATCAATAAAGTTTTCACGCAAAAGCTGGAAGACGGACAGGCGCCTGTGCCAATGCCTTATAAGGATAAGGAGCCGGTAGTACCTCCTTCCATACCCTGATAATGGCGCAAGTGTTCAACAAATCGTCACTTGTGCCGATGAAATCTGCGCAGATTGCATCTGCGA
>JBKCGY010000262.1:0-9387 GCA_046303015.1 Bacteroidota bacterium
TCTGCTGGCTTGCACATATCCGCCAAACTCATTGATTCCGATCACACCGGCTGAATCAGCAAACAAAGTGCCTTGTGAATTGAGTACAAAGCGACGGAAATTACCGCCTACAATAACATCTGCATATTTTCCTGTAAGATGTGTTAGGTTATATTGTCCTTCAACAGAATATAAATCTGTACGATCAAGGAATTTACCTCCACCGGAAGTTCCTTTAATAGGAATATCTTTAACCGTATTAAAGATGTTTTGAAATTGTTGACTATTAGCGGCAGGACGACCACGGTCAGCAAATGCACGGGCAAGCGCATGAGCGTCAAAATCATTGCTACCATTTAATTTAGCAGCTAAAAATGTCTGCCCATATTCAGGATACCACGTTGTTGATGGTTTGATTCGCTCGTTTGCAATCTGAGTCGTTACATTAATATTGTAAGACTCTCCACTGTTTTCCTGTGTAGTCCAGGCGCGCACAAACCAATTTTTAGAATTCAACTCAAATTTGTATTGAGCCATTCTCAAGCCCATAATTGAATATCTCCCCAAACCAGTGTATACTGTATTACCCGTACCATAATGGCCGGATATGCTGGCCTCCAGATTATTGGTTATTTTATAATGGAAAGCACCTCCTAATTTGAAATTCACGGTATTAGGATCAACCAGATCTTTCTCATTGTAACCTGTTCTAGAAACATTTCTCGGACCTGCAGCAACCAAACCATCAATATAAGGCTTAAGGAAAGGTGCCTGAGCAGCGATTCCATTAAGCACTTGATTAAGATCGATAGTCGTTTCATCTCCATATACATTAACACCATCATAATTAGGATCCGTGTCTCTTGTACCATTAATCAATTTTCCTATAGCTCCTGTTCTTAAAAAATTACGCTGATCACCTGCCAGCCAGTCTTGCGCCTGTACTAGCTCAGATGTAATTTTAAATGCGGCTTTATCATTAATTTTTTTAGCCCATCTTAAACTCCAGTTATAATAAGGAGATGCATCTCTATATTTATTGTCGACATGCATAACGCCCTGTTTTACATGCAAAGACAACCCTTGATGTTTAAAGGGATTTTTACTGCTAATAAGCAGCGTACCATTCATACCTCCAGGGCCATATAAAGCGGAAGAAGCACCGGGAAGCAATTCCATATTATCAATATCCAGTTCTGTCAAACCGATTACACTACCCACAGAAAAGTTAAGACCTGGCGCCTGGTTATCCATTCCATCAATCAATTGATTGAAACGCAGGTTACCGCTGCTGTTAAAACCACGTGTAGTTGGCGTTCTGAAGGTAAGAGAAGAGGTTAAGATATCTACGCCTTTCAAACTAGTTAAGGCTTCGTAGTAGTTAGAAACAGGTGTATTTTGGATGCTGGAAGCACTTACTCTCTCTATACTCACAGGCGATTCCATTATTCGGGTAGCCACACGAGTTGCGGATACAACAATTTCCTGTCCAAGTTTAGAAGAAGACTTCAGACCCACATCTGATGTCGATCCTGCTGCATTTACAAATAACTCGGAAGATTCATAACCCACGGAACTAAATACAAGCGTAACAGGAAAAGTAAAATTACCGGAGAGTTTATACTCACCTTTTTCATTGGTGTAGGTTCCCGTACCGGTTCCTTTCACCACAACAGAAACGGCGGAAATGACTTCCTTAGAACCTTCGGAAGCTCTTACTTTTCCGGAAATAGTGACCTGCTGGGCAAAAAGTGCGAAAGGGAAAAGCATGGCAGAAAGCCATACTGTAAGCAAGCGTAAGCTTAGTCTCATAATCAGAAGTTTTAGTAAAGTTGGCATAAATTTGATAAATAAAATGGAAAATATCAAATATTTATTTTGAGAAACAGATGATTTGTGTAAAACTTTGCCGCACGCCGCGATAAAGTAAATTATTATGCCATTTCAGTTTCATCAGCAAACGCATTATTACAAAGGAAAAGTCAGAGATGTTTATACCATTGGTACCGATTGGTTGGTTATGGTGGCATCCGATCGAATTTCTGCTTTTGATGTGATTCTACCCAAACCCATACCTTATAAAGGACAAGTACTGAATCAAATTGCAGCCTACATGCTGCATAAATCAGCCGATATATGCCCAAATTGGCTAAGAGATGTACCGGCTCCTAATGTTTCTGTAGGCGTTAAATGCAAACCCATTCCTGTTGAAATGGTGGTAAGAGGAAATTTAGTGGGACATGCATGGCGAACATATCAGTCGGGCGAAAAAGTATTATGTGGAGCCGCACTACCCGATGGTTTACAGGAGAATGACTTCTTCCCTACTCCCATTATAACGCCCAGTACCAAAGCTGCAGAAGGCCATGACGAAGATATCAGTCCGGATGAAATACTGGAAAGAGGTTTATGCACCAAAGAAGAATGGGACACTATGTGCAGTTATGCTTTATCGTTATTTGAAAGAGGAAAAGAAATGGCCCTTCAAAACGGACTGATCCTTGCAGATACAAAATATGAATTTGGGATCTATAAGGGAAAAGTTATGTTAATGGATGAAGTGCATACTCCTGATTCATCCCGTTATTTTTATGCCAACGGTTTTGAAGAAAGGCAAATGAAAGGAGAAAAGCAGAAACAGCTCAGTAAGGAGTTTGTAAGAGAATGGTTGATCGCAAATAACTTTATGGGGAAAGAAGGACAAACTATTCCTGAAATGACCGAGGAGTGGGTGCAAACCATTTCCCACAGATATATTGAGCTATATGAACAATTGATTGGAGAAAGATTTAAACCTGAGAATTTCACGGAAGCGCAAACGAAGGAGTATATTGAAAAAAGTTTACAACAGATAAACCAACATTAGTGTAATTGATTTTTAATTAAGTCAAAACTCAAAAGGCAAAACCCAAAAGTTAAATGGTTTTGGCCTTTGACCCATTACTGTCCGGTTAATTTTTAAAAAATTTTTACTTGCGCAGGGGCTCCAGACCTGTACCTACGTGTTACTTATTCTTAAAGTTTTATGGTTACTTTCAAAAAAGGTTGTCAGTCCCGCAATAGGCGGGACGTTGTCGTAGTTGTCGTGGTTGTCTTTGTTAAGCTGCTTGTTTTTACTTTACACTTTAAAACCTTTATGAATTATTAAAATCAACTATGATAACTATGACAACAAGGACAACTTCTTTCGCTACGCGTGTTCTGCCTTGCCAGCGCCACACATTTCGGAGGCGTCATCCTGAGCCTATGCGAAGGATCTCTTCTTTAAGTCAAAAGGCAAAAGCTAAAAGTTTTAATTGGTTTTGACCTTTGACTTTTGACTTTTTCAAGAGATGTTTCTCTGACGTTCAACATCACGGACTTTGCGGCTTTCTGTTTCTGGCTTTATTAAATATGTTTCTACCTAAATCCTTTCCTTTACGCAATTGTTTCTGTTCGTCTTCCGGTAAATGAATAAAGTCAAGACATTCTTTTGAACAGCAACCCTCCCATTTTGTTTTACAGCTATCGCACTGAATGAATAATAGATGGCAGGCATCATTCACGCAATTTGTATGAGTATCTGCCGGTTCTCCACACTGGTGACAGCAAGCGATAATATCATCAGTTACTCTTTCCCCTAATCTTTGATCAAATACAAAGTTTTTGCCAATAAATTTATTTTCGATGCCTGCATCCTTAACTTGATTTACATAATTGATGATACCTCCCTCCAGATGATAAACATGCTCAAAGCCTTTATGAAGCATATACGCACTAGCCTTTTCACACCGGATCCCTCCGGTACAATACATGATAATATTTTTATCTTTATGATCCTGCATCATTTCGACAGCCATTGGCAATTGCTCTCTAAAGGTATCCGAGGGTATTTCGATGGCATTATGGAAATGACCCACTTCAAATTCATAATGATTGCGCATATCAATGACAATCGTATCAGGATCTTTGGTTAATAAATTGAAATCATTAGCATTTACATATTTGCCTTTGCGCTCCATGGAAAAGCCTGAATCTTCAATGCCATCGGCTACAATTTTATTTCTGACTTTGATATCCAGCACAAAAAAACTATGCCCATCATCATCAACGGCAATATTGAGCCGGAGATTTTCAAGGCCGGATATCTGATTAAGATAATTGCGCAAATCTTCTAAATTGACAGAAGGCACGCTAATCTGCGCATTGATACCTTCTGAGGCAACGTATATCCTGCCCAAAACACCCATTTGCTTTAAGTCATCATATAAATTGTCCCGAAAAATATTGGGGTCTGAGATAGCAAAATATCTATAAAAGGAAATAGTAGTACGCGGTGTTTTATCCGCTTGCATTTTTTCTTTGAGTTCTTTTCTGGAGACTCTGTTATGCTTAAGGCTCATACATATTGAATTTGTACCTGTCATTTACTGACAGATAAATAATCAGTTTAGGATTAATGGAGCAGTTGCAGGCTGAACCAAATTCATGTAGCAAATATACGGATAAAGGAAACTTTCATTCATGCTCTTAGGATCAGAGCCAATTCATGGATTTGGCAAAATTCTTATTGATAAGCCGTGCCAGGTCAAAATATGGAACAAAAATATGTATCATTCCTTCTGAGTAGGGTGCAATACTATAAGGATTATAAATAAACCCCATGCCTTTATCGGTAACATAACAGGAGGATGGATTTTTTGAAATTTTATTTTCAAACAAGCCTGCATCTTTCAGACTCATGCCAGGCTTCCGTCCCTTTTCAATCAAATAATACTTCTCGAGAAGGGGAAGTAAATCCTCTAATGCTGATCGGTTAAATAAACTTTGTAAAGTCAGTATTTTTCTGGTTTCTTTATCCGTTGTAAAATAATGATAACTGGAATTCCCATGCGCACCTCCACTATAAATGTATTCTCTGTAGGCAAAAGAAATATATCGATATGAATGATAAATGACTTTAAGATTTTTATCATTCATCATACTAAAAGCATTCGGAGAGGCTTTCAGTTCCCTTTCACTGACATTGAGATAATCAATTTTGTATTTCTTTAGTATACGGTCTGCCAACATTTTCAGTAGCATCTGAATATCTTCCTTATAATAATCTACTCCCGTCAATTTTTCCCGAATATCATCCTTTAGAAAATCCATTCCGGGTACTTTAGGATCCGGCCACATAGTAGAGAACGTAACCTTACACATTGGATACCCTTCTGGTATATCCAGTAATTTTACGGAGTCCTCATGATTAATATACTTCATTTTCATAGGCGGGTTAACCACTCTCAGCTTAATCGATATTGTTTTTCCTGTCTCTTTATTTTCTGAAGATCCGGATATAATATCACCTATTCTGTTAAGCGTAAAAGTTTCCCTTATGCCTTTATAGGAAGAAAATATTTTTATAATTCCTGTAGAAGTTGAATCTATTCCATAGAATTCAATAGGGCGATGTATTTTTTCATTGTAATAAAATCCATCATATCGATTTGCATTCTTATAAAGATGCATGGATATCTGATTGGACCCGATATTTCCTTTTAAAAAAAGATATTCATTTCTACCCTGTGCGTTTGTTATAAAACAAATGAATAGTAAAAGAGAAAGATTAAAGACAAGGCATCTCTTCATCTAGGTAAAATTATGTACAAAACTACTGTTTCTTTAGCTTTGCTGCATCGATTTTTTTCACACCTCTTACAACGATGAACAGAGAAAGAGCAATCATCAAAAATTTAATGGTGGCAGATAATACTTTACCATATTTAACCGCTTTCCACTGCAGCGCATGAATATCAGCTACGCCTGCCGCTTCGGTAGCCGGAATCAGTATTAAAGGTGTAATTACATCCTCTACCAATGAAGTGACAATATCTCCGAAGGCTGCCCCTATTACAACGGCAACAGCCAGTTCAATCACATTATCTTTCAATGCGAAACTCTTAAAGTCCTGAATAAAACCCATGATCAGTTTATTTTTTGATTAAATAATAAATTAAATTACTTAAATATTTTGAATTCGATGAAGATAAAAATGAAAACTTAAAACCAACAGGAAAAAGTTATCGTGGTTGCCTGTTTGCAAATTTACTTTCTGATGAGAATCTGAGAAGTTCGGATTCCCTTATTATTTTTCAGATAAATTCTGTACAAACCATTGGGAAGGTTCGTCGTTGGCAACTGGACAAAATACTGATGAGACAATTTACGCTCCATCACTTTTCTTCCTGCCATATCCCATAAAGAGACTACAGCTTCTTCATGTTGTTCCGGATTCATGAATTGAATATATGCTGATGCGGGATTGGGGAACACCTGTAATTTTCCAACTTGACGTTCCCAGTCATTCACCGGAGTAATTAGCAGCGTACTGTCCATAATAATATTCTCATCACCCGGCTGATAAAGTGTATAGGCAAAATAAACCAGCATCATCTCATCGTTGGTCTCTTCACCTAAGCTAACGTTTACAGGTGGAAAAGAAGGATTATGAGGATTCGAGCTTGTATTATTATAAGTTGCTCTTGCCCGCAGTTTTGTTTGCGGAGGAAGAATAACCGGTTTCTGAAAAACATATGAACCCTGCCAGTGAAAATCCCAGTGAGGAATATCAACCAATGGTATCGTATCATTGGTAACCGCTTTATTTCCCCATACTTTAATTGACTCTCCAATTAAATGCATATGAGGCGCAACCGATAAAACAGTTGCATTCACCGGAGGCGTTGTAAACAAGGCATCAAATGTCTTGATCGTATTGGCCGGTATAAACAAAGGCCCATTGGTAAGTGTACTGCTATGATTTAGAATCGGAGCCAGACTCACTTCTCTGGCCTGTTGATTTGCATTATAATACAATCGGACTTTCGTACTATCCAGCTGACCCACGCTTCCTGCGGGGTAATGTACCTGAATGACAATATCACTGTTCTTATATATTTTTCTTCCGAAGATCGTTGGCAGTTTGCGCGTGACTGACCCTGGTACCCAGGCATCCAGGAGAATAGCACTGGATACACCGATACCCCCAAAACTGACATAACCCGGCTCGGATGATTGCTGATCCAGTTGTCTGGCACGTTTCTGCGAAGTAGTATCCTGATAAACCAGCACATGATGAACAATCGATGCATTACCGGGGATTACTTCAATAGCGGATGCCATTTTATCCTGAGTCAAATCCGACGGCAATACAAAACATATATAGACATCCTTATCCTGCGCCTTACTGATATAATCAGGCATCTTCATCGTCTTATCAGGCGTGCCCAGATTATTTTTGGGTGTTGTTGGAGATTGAGGTTCATTGGCAGCATTTCCCCTTGAAGCTCCATTATTAACCCAATTAACAATGGTACTGATTTGTCCGGCCGACAACACACGCTGATCGGTAAATTTAGTGTATGACGGATCGGGAGGCCAGGGTGGCATATGACGACTTTGAACGGCAGATTTTATAGAAAAACGATAAGCATAAGCCTCATCATAATTCATCAATGACATCGGGCCTATTCCACCGGGTCTGTGACAGGAAGAACAATTATTATAAATGATAGATGCCACATCATCGCTCCAGGTTTGGGCAACTAACTCATCACTTAAAAAAATGATTAGAATGAAAGAGAGGTATACTTTACACATGCAAAATATAATATTCGAATTTAAATAAAATTATTTTCACGACAACATGACAATGCACCAAGGGCGCAGGACAACTAAGCGTACTCAACCTATCACTTCCCCCTCCAAATCATAATCAAACGCTTTAGTAATTTTTATGTTCACAAAATCGCCTGGTTTAAGTTTTTTATCTGATTGAAAAATAACTTCATGATCCACTTCCACGGAATCGAATTCAGTTCTTCCGATATATCTTCCCGCTTCTTTCTTATCTACGATTGTTTTAAAAGTTTTCCCAACTTTTTCCTGATTCAATTCAATGGATATCTCCTGCTGGGCCGCCATGATTTCCTGGGCTCTTCGTTCTTTTTCTTCCGCAGGCACATCATCTGTCAGCTGATATCCGGACGTTCCTTCTTCATGACTGTAGGTAAACACGCCTACTCTGTCAAATCTTTGTTCTTCGAGAAAATCAATCAATTCTGCTACATCGTCTTTGGTCTCTCCCGGGAAACCGGTGATAAGGGTTGTGCGGATACAAATACCCGGTACCTTTTCGCGAATGGCCTGTATCAATTCCTCTGTTTCCTTTCGGGTAATTTGTCGCTTCATGGCTTTCAGCATACGATCGCTGGCATGTTGCAACGGCATATCCAGGTAATTGCAGATATTTTCCCTTTCTTTTACCACATCCAGAATCTCCAGGGGAAATTTATGCGGATAGGCATAATGCATACGGATCCACTCCAATCCTTTAATATCAGCCAGTCGGTGTAATAGTTCAGGCAACTGCCTTTTCTTATAAAGGTCCAATCCGTAATAAGTTAATTCCTGTGCAATCAACATGACCTCTTTTACTCCTTTCTTAACCAAGGCTTCCGTTTCAGCTATGATGGATTCAATAGGCTTACTGACATGCCCACCTCTCATGAGAGGGATGGCACAAAAGGAGCAGGTACGATTACATCCTTCAGATATTTTTAAATAGGCATAGTGTTGAGGTGTAGCCAGCAGACGTTCCCCCAGCAGTTCCTTTTTATAATCGGCATCTAATTTTTTGAGCAGAAAAGGGAGTTCCATGGTTCCGAACCAGGCATCCACTTCAGGGATTTCGTTGGCCAGATCATCCCGGTATCTTTCACTCAAGCATCCGGTTACATAGACCTTTTCCAGTTTCCCTTTTTGTTTGAGTTCCACCTGGCGGAGGATGGTATTGATACTCTCTTCTTTGGCCTTGTCGATAAAACCACAGGTATTTACAACCACGATATTATGATCTAGTTTGGTACTTTCATGGACAACTTCCTTTTGATTAGCCGCCAGTTGACCACTCAGCACCTCACTATCCACCATATTTTTACTGCAACCTAGGGTAATGATATTGACCTTATCCTGCTTAATTGTTCTACTCTTCATTGTGTTGCGAAGTTATTCTAATTCTCCATGGCAAAAAACATTATGACTCCCGTTTCATATTAGCCATAAAACATATTATTCACAAAAAAATGTGTATAAGTTTTAAATGCAAATATTTGATTTATAGTGTTTTACAAATTTATAAAATAAAAAAAATATTTTTTTGCACATTTAATTCAAATTCCTCCTATCTTTACATCCGATTGAAAAATCGAAGGAAGCCCCGTTTTAAAGTCCAATTATCCAAAGCAAACTATCTGTCATCATGAAAACTTTTTGATGTCCAATCCAATATCCGGAAAAATGGCCCGACCTCTAGTGTCGTACCCAATGTCCAGTGAAAAACTTCCCGCAAGGAAGTTTTTCTTTTTTTATAAACATCCCAAATTC
>JBKCGY010000263.1:0-17062 GCA_046303015.1 Bacteroidota bacterium
TGCGGAAGGTGAGGAAAACAGAAGACCCAACCTATTAAGCAGGACCATGAAGCCAACTGTAATGGCAGGTGTGGGGATCACTTTCAAGATCAACAAGAAAT
This sequence comes from Bacteroidota bacterium, assembly GCA_046303015.1. Classification (GTDB taxonomy): domain Bacteria; phylum Bacteroidota; class Bacteroidia; order Chitinophagales; family Chitinophagaceae; genus Lacibacter. The sequence continues at coordinate 102 of JBKCGY010000263.1, forward strand.
TCAGCATAGGAATTGAAGAAGTGCATACCTGGACAAATGAAGATTTATTAGATGGTCAGCGTTGGCAGGAAACTCCATTTGGTGATGCAGCTATGACCAGAGATTTTGACACATGGCATTACACTAATATTAATTTGAACTACAATATCGGTTCCAAATCCGTTCAACCTCTTTGGTGGTTGAATCCTCTGGATTTTACCTATAATGAATTAAACTCCCCCAAGCATATGAAAATGCCTAAACCGGTATTGGATGATGCAGATGGAGATGGGGTAACGGATCAGTTTGATCTGGAGCCAAATACCCCTGCCGGTTGTCCGGTTGATACTCATGGTGTGAGTCGTGATACCGATGGAGATGGTGTACCTGATTGTAAAGACAAAGAATTGATTACGCCTACACAATGTCAGCCTGTTGATGCGGATGGAGTTGGTAAATGTCCAGATCCGGAATGCTGCAAAAACATGGTAAATGTTGATGATCTTCTTAAGAAATGTAATGTTACAGATCTTCCATCTATCAATTTTGCTGGGAAATCAGTTGACTTATCTTCTGAAAATAAAGCTCTGGTTGGAAGTGTTGCCACTACTTTAAGAAGTAATCCTAACTGTAAAGTGATCATTTGCGGAAGTGCCTCTAAGAGCAAAAGCGGTCAGGCCTTAGGTCAAAAGAGAGTAGACGCAATCGTTAAATATTTAGTAGAAACACAAGGAATCAGTTCGGATCGTGTGGTAGCTCAATACGACTGCAGCGAGGGTGAGCCTTCTGTGGTAGAGTTAAGAGCAGAGCAAAAATAACCTCCAATACTAACTGCATATATTTAAGGCTGTCTGAAAAGACAGCCTTTTTTTATTCTTCTAAAAAGAAAGGATCTAATGTAGTAGGGTTAATCTTGCTTATCTGTTCGATTTATGGGCAAAGGGAAACGCTATGGATAGCGGATGCCATTTCTTTTATCAGGAGTGCATCTTTTTCTATTGCATTTCCGATTACGATGATATCGGCACCGGCTTTACAATTTTGATAGGCTTTTTCAGGATCCAATATCCCTCCGCCAATGATCAGGGGGATACTTATTTCAGAAGAAACAGCATAAATCATTTTTTCCGATATGGCTTTCTTGGCTCCGCTCCCTGCATCCATATAGATCAATTTCATCCCTAGCATTTCGCCTGCCATTGCAGTACAAATAGCGATTTCATATTTATCGGAAGGAATGGGTAAGGCCCCGCTCATATATGATGCGGTAGTAGGAGCTCCGCCATCAATGAGCATATAGCCGGTCGAGATGATCTCTAGGCCACTTTCTTTAACCTGTGGTGCAGAAATCACATGCTGGCCAATCAATAGATCGGGATTGCGACCGGAGATCAGGGATAGATATAACAAGGCATCTGCATTCGGTGTGATCTGAGCCGGACTCCCAGGAAACAGTATGACAGGAATATCAGAGGATGCTTTGATCTGCATAACCATCTCATCCATACGGTTGCTGACCATCAGACTACCGCCAACAAAAAAGTAATCCACGCCGGCGTCTTCCGATAATTGCAAAATTTGTGTTGTCGCTTCCGGAGAGGATTTGTCGGGGTCCAAGAGAACTGCAAATGACTTTTGTCTTGCTTGCTTCCTGAATAATATGCTATCGTATATGTTACTTGCTTCCCTCATGAAAGGCCGCCTGAGATTTTACTTTATTTGTGGAATTAAAATTACCGTAAATATTTAACCGAACAAAAATCTTGATTTTTAACAGGCTTTCCAATTATTTATTATGATGAGCGCTCAACCTTGTCATCCATAATGGAATACCTCTGGGTTTTCGTATGTGGGTAAGCGTTAGTGTTATTTTCGTTTATACATCCTCTGAAATTCAATACAGACAAGGATTTTGATGTTAAATAAACGTTATATCCTTTTTTTATCAAAAACATTTTTATTTACCAAATAAAAATGAGGATAATCACAAAAGTGGTTATCCCGTCTGCATTTCATTGATTTTCCACATTCTGTTGATATTTATCATTTTGTACTTACCGTTCAAAAAAATAGTTTCGTTACCCCTTTAATCAGTATTTAACTTACTAACCAAAACGAAATAAATTGACTATGGCCGGCAGAAAAAAAGCAGTTCAGCGACTCACATTTGAGCGTCGCTTCACTAAGGAAGGAGTTACTCCTTTTGATATGTTTACTTATGATTACCGAACCTCGGTAATTAGGAATCCTTCGGGTGAGATAGTTTTTGAAATGAAAAATGTGGAGGTGCCTGCGCATTGGAGTCAGATTGCCACCGATATTCTCGCACAGAAGTATTTTCGTAAGGCGGGCGTTCCACAGCCGGACGGTTCGCTGGGTAGAGAAACCTCTTCCAAACAAGTAGCTCACCGTATGGCGCATTGCTGGCGGGTGTGGGGCGAACGATATGGTTACTTTGCTTCAGAAAAAGATGCGCAAATTTTTTATGAGGAATTGGTCTATAGCATCCTTAACCAAATGTGTGTACCCAACTCTCCACAGTGGTTCAATACCGGTTTGTATGAGTGCTATGGCATCAAAGGAAAACCTCAGGGGCACTATTATGTTGATGGGAATGATGGTCAGCTCAAGAAGTCGACTTCCGCTTACGAACGTCCTCAACCCCATGCCTGCTTCATTTTAAGTGTGAGCGATGATTTGGTGAATGAAGGAGGTATTATGGATTTATGGGTAAGAGAAGCGAGAATTTTTAAATATGGTTCGGGTGTAGGTACCAACTTCTCTCAGATCAGAGGAGAAGGTGAAAAGCTTAGCGGAGGAGGATCCTCTTCCGGTCTGATGAGCTTCCTCAAAATAGGCGATCGTGCCGCTGGTGCTATCAAAAGTGGGGGTACTACCAGAAGAGCTGCTAAAATGGTTTGTCTGGATCTGGATCATCCCGAGATTATGGACTTTATCAGCTGGAAAGTAGAAGAAGAGAAAAAAGTGGGAGCATTGATTGCGGCTGGTTATTCTCATGATTATGAAGGAGAAGCCTATCGTACAGTAAGTGGACAAAACTCCAATAACTCTGTGCGCATTCCTAATGAATTTTTTGAAAAACTGGAAAAAGGAGAAGATTGGGAATTAAAAGCGAGAACGGATGGTCGCGTTATGAAAAAGATCCCGTCTCAAGAAGTATGGAATCAAATTGCTTACGCTGCTTGGCGTTGTGCGGATCCCGGTACTCAGTATGATACCACCATCAATGAGTGGCATACTTCACCCAAAGGAGGACGCATTAATGCATCCAACCCTTGCAGTGAATATATGTTCCTCGATAATACAGCCTGTAATCTTGCTTCCATCAACTTACGCACCCTTTTCAATGAAAAGGATCAGAGTTTTGATGTGCAAGGCTATGAATATCTCATTCGCCTGTGGACAGTAGTACTTGAGGTTTCTGTTTTAATGGCTCAATTCCCTTCTAAAGAGGTGGCGCAATTATCTTATGATTACCGTACACTCGGATTGGGTTATGCCAATCTGGGCTCTATGCTCATGGTAATGGGTATTCCTTATGACAGTGAAGAGGCACGTGGTATTGCTGGCGCATTATCCGCTATCATGACGGGTATCTCTTATAAGACTTCTGCAGAAATGGCTTCTTTCCTGGGTGCTTTCCCCAGATACGAAGAAAATGCTGCTGATATGCTTCGTGTAATGCGCAATCACAGAGCCGCAGCTTATGATGCGGAAGAAGCATACGTAGGTCTTAGCATCAAACCTTTAGGTATCAAAGCAACCTATTGCCCAGATTATTTATTAAAAAGCGCATGCAATTCATGGGATGATGCGGTTGAGCTGGGAGAAAAATTCGGATATCGTAATGCCCAAACAACCGTAATCGCTCCGACTGGTACCATTGGTCTGGTCATGGATTGCGATACTACGGGAGTAGAACCTGATTTTGCTTTGGTGAAGTTTAAAAAATTAAGTGGTGGCGGTTACTTTAAGATTATCAATCAGTCTGTACCTGCAGCCCTTACTAAATTGGGTTATAATGAAAATGAAATTGATGCCATTGTAAAATATGCAGTAGGTGCAGCTTCTCTTAATGGTGCTCCTTATATTAATCCGCAAACATTAAGTGAGAAAGGGTTTATAGCCGAGGAAATTAAAAAGCTGGATGCGTCCATGGCCAGTGCTTTTGAGATCGGCTTTGTATTCAATAAATATACCTTGGGTGAAGAGTGTTTGCAAAGACTGGGTTTCACACCTGAACAGTATAACGATTTCGAATGGAGTCTGCTGGAGGCATTGGGCTTCACAGAAGATCAGATTGCAGCGGCCAACGATTATATCTGCGGTACGATGACTATTGAAGGTGCCCCTTATCTGAAAGATGAGCATTATCCTGTATTCGATTGTGCCAATAAGTGCGGTAAGAAAGGAGAAAGATATATTCATCATAGCGGACATATTCGTATGATGGCTGCCGTTCAGCCCTTCATCAGCGGAGCGATCTCCAAAACCATTAATCTTCCTAATGAGGCAACGATCGAAGAAATCGCAGATGCCTACATGATGAGCTGGAAGCTTGGATTAAAAGCTTGTGCCTTATATCGTGATGGTTCCAAACTTAGTCAGCCGCTTAGCACGAAAGGAGAGAAGAAGAAAAAAACAGGGACTGATGCAGAAGCTATTGCAGAGCAAGCATCTTCCGATAGTGCCATTGTAGATATGGCAAAACTGACGGTTGAAGAGTTGATGGAAGAATTGAATAAGCGTGTTCAATCCTCTCCGGATACCAAATTAAAACGTCAATTGGCCCGCATCGTAGAAAGAAGGAAGCTCCCAACAAAACGTCGCGGTTTCACTCAAAAAGCCAAGATCAACGGACAAGCGATATTTCTTCGTACAGGAGAATACGGAGATGGTACATTAGGAGAAATCTTTGTGGATCTCGCAAAAGAAGGAAGTACACTGCGTAGTCTTATGAATAGCTTTGCGATTGCCGTTTCTGTCGGCCTGCAATATGGCGTTCCTTTGGAAGAGTATGTAGAGAAGTTCATCTTTACCAAATTTGAACCCAGCGGTATGGTAGACCATCCCAATATCAAGAGCACCACTTCTATCGTAGATTTTGTATTCCGCTGTCTGGCTTATGAATATCTGGGTCGTACCGACCTGGTACATGTACTGGACAAACCAGAAATAGGAAATACAGGTACTGATGATTGGGACGATATCCCTACCGGTTTGGAATATGAAAAAAAAAGCGTGGAACTGAGTGATGTTCGTGTAGTAGGATCGGTTCCCCCTGCGGCTGATACATCTAAATTTCAAAAGCAAGCCATTTCACTAAAAATGGAAGCGGCTTCAAGTCTCGATGCGGTGAATATGGCAGCCAAAAGTATGCAAAGTGATGCGCCGGCCTGTAATGTTTGCGGACATATTACCATCAGAAGCGGCACTTGCTATAAATGCTTGAATTGTGGTAATAGTATGGGATGCAGTTAATAATTTTGCACCAACCAAAAATGAATCGTCCCGAATTTTCGGGACGATTTTTTTATGGTTCACTATAAAGATTCACTACTTTGCATCTACCTTAAAGAAAAGTGAGCTATGATTGAAATGACATTTACTTATCAGAAAAACAAAGTGATACAGGCGCTTAGGTTTCATTTTTTATCACGTAAAGAGATCCGGCTCTTGATCATTGCAGTGAATCTGTTTGCTTTTGTTTCCGCATTATTATTTTTCTGGAAGAAAATTACACCTGTTGCCTTTCTCAGCAGCTCATTCCTGTGGTTTGTTTTGATGCTTACTATCTGGTTTATACTTCCCTTTACGGTTTATCGTAAGAATAAAACTTTTAAAGATGATTTTTCTATCCGATTTGGTGATCATGATATTCAAATCATAACATCGGGAGGCTATAAATCATGGCCTTATTCAGCATTTCAATATTTTCTGGAGTCCCCTTATTTTTTTCACCTCTATCTAAACGAAAGAGCTTTCTTTTTGCTTCCCAAAGAGGCTTGTCATGAGGCTGAAGACCATCAACTACGCCAACACTTAAAAGATAAAATCGGAACCCCTTCCGGCAAATCATCCTGATTCTTTAGAACCATATCTTTTCTATTTTGTTGTAAGATTATATGGGTGATGTTATTCGGGTGTCCGGACTTTCAAAATCTTTTGGCAACTTTCAGGCGTTGAATGATTTGTCTTTTTCTGTTCAAAAAGGCGATGTTTATGGATTTCTGGGCCAGAACGGTGCCGGCAAATCCACTACGATACGGACCTTATTATCATTGATTCACCCAGACCATGGGGAGATCAGCCTCTTTGGATACTCCCTCTTTACACACCGAAAACAGATATTAAGAAATATCGGAGCCATTATTGAAAAGCCGGATTTATATCCTTTTTTAACTGGGATGGAAAATCTCAGACTTTTTGCAGTAATGAGTGGAGTGAAAAAATCGAGAAAAGATCTTATGGATCAGTTGAAAGTAGTGGGTTTGGCAGAAAGATCTGCATCTAAAGTACAAACCTATTCTCAAGGTATGAAGCAGCGTCTGGGTCTTGCCATTGCCCTCGTACATGATCCTGCATTAATTATTTTAGATGAGCCCACCAATGGATTGGATCCCCAGGGTATTGCCGATATGCGGAATCTGATCAGGTGGATGCAAAACGATTTGAAGAAAACCATTTTTGTTTCTTCGCATTTATTAAGTGAAGTGGAGCAGATCGCGAATCGAATGCTTATTATTGATAAAGGCAAAAAGATTGTAGAAGGGTATGTAAAAGAATTATTTAATCCGGAAGATAATTTTGTGTCCTTTATTACACCGGATATTGAGATCGCTATTGAGCACATTCGTTCATCTCCATTTCATTCCTCTACCATATCAACCTCTGCACAAGGGTTTCAGTTAAAGATGAAAAATGAAAATGTGGCTTTGTTAAATGAATGGCTAGTAGGGAAAGGAATTCGAATCAATGGCATACAATCTATGCACAGTTTGGAAAAATATTTTATTCAGGTTACAGCTAATAATCAACATGTGGAATCTTATAAAGCTTGAGTTATTAAAATTGAAAATGCGCCCACGCACGTATATCGCTTTTGGTGCGATATGGGCGATCGTACTGCTGATTCAGCTGGCCATGTATGCAGACGGTCCGGCATATATGGCGTTTTTTTTGAAAGATATAGCTGACAGTTTTGATATTGTAGGTAATCCGCTGAATGGTTATTTTGTTTGCTTTGTCGTTCTGCAAACTTTGTTGGTACATGTTCCTTTACTGGTGGCGATTGTAAGCGCTGATATGATTGCCGGAGAAGCCAATCTGGGTACGTTGCGCTTAATCATGAGCAGACCTTATAGCCGAACCCAAATTTTATTAAGCAAATTTGCTGCTTCCTCCTTATATACAATATTGCTATTATTATGGATTGCCTTTACAGGACTTTTCCTTTCGGTATTGTTTTTTGGGACAGACGGAATCATACACGCCAAGAGTTATGAGATCATTGTATTGAATGGTAATGATATTTTGTGGAGATATATACTGGCTTTTGGGTATGCTTCCCTTGCATTAATTACCGTGGCCGCCATGGGATTTTTCTTTTCCATTTTCGCATCCAATTCTCTGGGGCCTATCATTACTACCATGAGTGTAATTATTGTGATGACAATTTTAACAACATTGGATATCCCTTTATTTCAGCGTATCAAACATTTTTTCTTTACTTCTCACATGATTGCTTGGAAAGGTTTTTTCGAAATGAAAACAGATGCCAGCGGTACCGCCATTCCGGGCACCATAAGAAACTTACCTGCTATTCTTCAAAGTGCGGCTATATTGTTTTCCCATATCATCGGATTTGTGTCTGCTGCTATCATTATTTTCAGAAAAAAAGATGTTTTGAATTAAAAGCTATGATCTTCCGTAAAAAAAATATCCTCTTTCTTGTCTTTACTCTAATGACAATAAGTTCTATTGCTCAAGATGTGCAGGTGCTATTGAATAAGGTTAAAGATAAAATGAATCAGGTACAGGATTATATGGCTTCGGGTATGATGAAGACAGATGTCGTTTTTATTAAAGTTCCTGTTGCGCCGATCCAGTCTTATTATATGAAACCCGATAAGTTTCAGTTTACCAGAAAGACGGGTGTTTCTTTATTGCCTAAAGGAGGTGTCGGTATCAATATCGGGTCCCTAATACTCAACAATGATTATACTGTTGTAGATGCAGGGGAAAATACATGGCAAGGGAAAAAAGTGAAAGTCGCTAAGCTGATTCCTTTATCTGAGGCATCACATATTGTACTTACAACCCTCTATATCGATCCTGTTCAGGTACTGATCAGTAGGGTGAGCACCACTACAAGAGAAAATGGGACTTTTGAACTGGAAATGAACTACGGGAAATTCGCATCGTGGGGGCTTCCTGATAAAGTGTTATTTTATTTTAATACCAAAGATTACAAATTACCGAAAGGCATCACTTTTGAATATGATGATGGCAGCATCTCTTCACAGTTGCCCAAAAACAAAAAGGGAAAAGTGGAGATTGTTTATAAAGCGTACACTATTAATAAAGGGTTAGGTGTAAGAGCATTTCAAAAATAAATCATAAGTCAAGCAATTATTCTTCGGATAATTTTTCATCAATAGCTCTTGCAAGCAATGATTTACTCATTTTGCGAATCGGATTTCTTCGTGCGTCTGCATATCCGACTCGTTGATTATAGATGTCAATAGCAGCGAAAAGCGCAGCTCGTACTGAAGATTCATCTGCTTTCCCTTTTCCTGCGATATCAAATGCAGTGCCATGATCCGGGCTCGTTCTTACAGCCGACAAACCGGCTGTATAGTTGACGCCTTCTCCTATTGCCAAGGATTTGAAAGGGATTAATCCCTGATCATGGTAAATGGCCATTACGCCGTCAAATTTCTCATATTGTCCTCTGGCAAAGAATGCATCTGAGCTATAAGGTCCAAACACCATAATATTCTGTTGTCGGGCTTCTTTGAGTGCCGGACTGATAATTTCATTTTCTTCTTTACCGATCAGCCCCTCATCACCGGCATGTGGGTTTAGTGCCAGCATGGCAATTCTGGGTTTATCTATTCCAAAATCTTTAATCAGGGATTGCTGCATCAGTTTAAGCTTTTGTAGTATGCGATCTTTATTCAGATGGCTTGCTACCTGGCTTACGGGAATATGTTCGGTAAGAAGACCTACGCGCATATTTTCGCTAATCATAAACATGAGTACATCCGGAACCTGGAAATATTTTTGAAGATAAGGTGTGTGCCCGGTGTAGGGGAAACGATCTGATTGAACATTTTTTTTATGAATGGGGGCGGTTACCAATGCGTGTATTTTCTGTTCCTTTAATGCTTGTGTAGCTGCATTTAGTGAGAGGATGCCATATTTTCCACCAACATCATTCAGCTGCCCGGGAGTGATATCGGTTTCTTCGTCCCAGCATTGTAAAACATTGACCGTTTTAGGATTGATTTTTTCCCATTCCTTTACGGATTGATAATTTAGACTACAATCGGCAATCGTTTTTTTGTAAAAGTTGATGAGTTTATTGGAGGCAAACACGACAGGGGTGCAAAGTTCAGTAATACGGGTATCCATCAGGCATTTGATGATCACTTCAGTTCCGACACCGTTGATATCTCCGCAGGAAAATCCGATAATGGGCTTTTGTGTATTCATATCGAGATGATAGTTAAATAGAAAAGTAAAGTTAAATCATTTAGTTTAGTGCCTGCCAATTAATACGAGTAAGTTTAGGTATCGTAATAATAGCATAGTTGATTCGGAAATTACGGTTTATGACAAGGGCGAGGTCTGTGTTTTTGTTTTCTAAGTGTTTTATTTAGTCTCATAATTTTATTATATTTAATCCAAATATTAACTTCACATTCAAATTCAATTATCATGAAACCAAATTCCAAGTTTATTACAACTGCAATTTCTTTTCTTTTTGTATTAATTATTAATGTCGTTTCCAGCAATGCTCAGGTAATTACTCACTTAAGAGTACATCGTCAGGCGGATGATGCTTCAGTGAACTGGGGTTCATCCAATGCTGCGGGCGTTTCTTATTTTCTTATTGAAAGATCTTATGATGGTGAAATTTTTGAAACAGTAGCCGAAGTGGCTCCAACAGGGGCTTCCAGCTATCGTTATAGAGATATTACAGTGCTGCCGGGCTTGATTTCTTACCGGGTTACAAGTGTTAACCTGGACGGATCTTCTTCCCAGTCGCCTATAGAAGTTTTACGTTTGTTGCGAAGGAAATAAATCTTCGCAATAAACATATCCGATACCCTTTAAAAACTAAATCCGATGAAACAAATTGTACCCTATTTGTTTCTCTGCCTGGTACTCACATTCGGGCAGCTGACAAACGCACAAATTACGAGTCCGCAAATCAAAGCCAGATTTGGTGTTGATGCCGACCTCAGAAGTAATTTCTTCAACAACGCTTTACAGGCAGGTAATGATGATTGGTTTAACAATGCCGTAGGTTCCGGTATCTCTGTCATTGATACCACAGGTGCAGCTGCATTGATTGCCCAATACAATGCCAATCCGAATTCTAGGAGAGTGCCCATTTTTCGTAGTATGTCACGTCCCCAGTTTTCTGTTGTCAACAATAAGATGCTGATTGATGCCGTCTTTATAAGAGATCACCATGGGGATGATTCCTCCGTATTTTCCGGAGGTAATAAAAATGGAGGGAATCCACTCAATTGGACTTGTCCTATTTCGCAAGGAGTTCCCGATAAAAATGACATACTTGATATGTATATGCATGTTAGGAGGGATGGAGTAAATGTAAATGATTCTTTATGGTTCTTTGGAGGTTTGTCAATCAACAATACAACAGGTAGCCGTTATTTTGACTTTGAAATGTATCAAACGGACATTGTATATAATAATGCCACCCAAAAATTTACTGGCGAAGGTCCAGATGCCGGTCATACCAGCTGGTTGTTTGATGCGGCTGGAAATGTGATAAGAGCCGGGGATATAATTTTGACAGCTGAATATGGTAGCTCTTCGCTAAGTAATCTGGAGGCCCGTATCTGGATACATAGCAGTTCATTGTCGCTTACTCCTGCTGCTTTTTCCTGGGGTGGGCAGTTTGATGGGGCTACTTCTGGAGCCACCTATGGTTATGCCAGCATTCTTCCTAAGACAGCAGGTGCTTTTTATACAGGTTTACAAAGTGGTAATAATACATGGGCCGGAACTTTCCAAGTGGTATTACAGGATAATTCATTATCCACTACGTATACGGCTCGTCAGTTTGTAGAATTTTCAGTAAACCTAAGTAAACTAGGCTTGGATCCCTTGGTTTCATTGAATGATGCTTGTGCTTTGCCTTTCCGTAGGCTGATGGTAAAAACTAGGGCTTCCGTATCATTTACGGCCGAATTAAAGGATTTTGTAGCCCCATTCAGTTTTTTCAGGGCCCCAATGGCGGATATTTCTACCAATTTCCCCGTTATATGTGGAAGTGGTGTAAGTAATTTATGGGTAAACAATGCGAATACAACATCCCTCTATACATGGAGGGCCTTAAGTGGTAATATTGTTGGAGATACAGTAGGCACGATGATCACAGTGGATCAGCCGGGCACTTACGTGGTAAGTCAACAGTTGATGGATAGTTGTTCCTCAACCTATGCGAGAGACACGTTTCTGATTGTGGGATCCTCAACCTGCTTTACCCTTAATCAGTGGGTTGATCAGTTCTCGGTAAAGAGGGACAGAAATGTTGCACAGATCAACTGGAATAGTGAATTGCATGGACAGTCTACCTATTTTGAATTACAAAGAAGTGTGGATGGGGTAAACTTTTATTCGATCGGGCAATATCCTACCAGAGTCCATGGCAGGTATATCACAACAGATGATTTGAAAACGCTGGATCGGGGATGGGTTTATTACCGACTAAAATATATCATACCATCGGGTGCTTATTATTTTAGCCAAGCGCAAGTGTTATATGTGGACGGCACTGACAATCTATCGGTAACGATTGCTCCTAATCCCGTTACTGACAGATTTAAAATTCAAATAAAATCTACGGTTTCAACGCCGGTGGAGATACACGTAAAAGATCAGACCGGTAAATTGGTACATAGGCAAGTGGTAACTGCAGGCAGTGGGTTTAATCAATGGCAAATTGAGAAAAACAGATCTTGGGTTCCGGGCACCTATATGGTAGAGATCAACATGCAAGGCGAAGTGCTGAGAAAGCGAATATTGGTACAATAGATCTGTGTTCATCAGATCTGTTATGATCTTTATTCGTGTTACATTTGCCGGGTGAAATATACATTGAAAAAATCGCTGGGTCAGCATTTTCTCAAAGATGAAAATATCTGTACCAGGATCGTGGATGCAGTATTGTCTGAAGAGCCGGCCCGCTTATTGGAAATAGGTCCGGGTGCAGGGGCAATCACCAAGTATTTTCTTGAACAGACTAATCATTTTCAGTTTTTAGCTTTTGATATAGATCAAGAAAAGATTGAATATTTAAGGCATCTTTATCCTGCACATCAAAATGTATTTGTATTGCAGGATATATTAAATGCAATTCCTCCTTTTGAAGAGGAATTTATGGTAGTTGGTAATTTCCCCTATAATATTTCATCACAGATTCTCTTCAGGATGATTGATTGGAGAGATCAGGTGCCGGTAGTTGTCGGCATGTTTCAAAAAGAAGTGGCGGATCGGGTTGCGGCTAAAGAAGGCAGCCGTACCTATGGAATTATCAGTGTGCTCGTGCAGGCTTTTTATGATGTAGAGCTTTTATTTCATGTAGAGCCAGGATCTTTTAATCCACCTCCCAAAGTCAGAAGTTCCGTCATTCGTTTACGCAGAAAAAATGAATTTCCTGTAATGACGAGTGTGGCAGATTTCTTTTTATTGGTGAAAACCGCATTTCAGCAAAGAAGGAAGATGTTGAGAAACGGTTTAAAAACATTAATGACAGGAGAAGTGTTAGAGGATGTATTGTTTCAAAAAAGAGCAGAGCAATTAACGGTAAACGAATGGGCTGCCCTTACATTCAGCATGACCAAAAATCTATAAAGAGTTTTTATTATGTATGAGGATATCAAGCCCAATCCATTGGTTATTATTACTGCAAAAGTTCATGTTGTGCTTATTGAACGATTACAACAGGCAGGATATACGGTAATGCATCTACTACCTGATGCACAGGGGTGGAGTGCGGCTATTCAAAATGCCACGGGATTGGTAATGGCTTCAGGGCTTTGCATTGATGAATCCTTTTTATTAAATGCCCCTTCCTTGCGTTGGATCGCTCGTTTAGGAAGCGGCATGGAGCTGGTAGATATTCCAGCGGCGGAAAGAAGAGGCATTAAAGTGGTCAGTAGCCCGGAAGGGAATTGTTTATCGGTAGGGGAACATGCTTTAGGAATGTTATTGTCTCTATTTCATAAAATTGCATCATCCTATAACGAAATTCAACAACAAAAATGGATACGAGATGCCAATAGAGGGACGGAACTTTCCGGTAAAACAGTAGGCATTATTGGGTTTGGACATACGGGAAGGGCTTTTGCCAAGGTGTTAAGTGGTTTTGATGTTACGATCCTGGCGCATGACAAATACATATCTGGATTCGGGTCTAACCATATCAAAGAGGCTTCTCAAAAGGAGGTGCTTGTAAATAGTGATGTGATCAGTTTGCATCTCCCCTTGACAACAGAAACCTTTCATTATGCAAATGAGGATTTTTTTCTTCAAACTAAAAAGACACCTTTATTCCTAAATACGTCAAGAGGTGAAGTGCATGATACGCAGGCTTTGATCAATGCACTGGAGCGAAATATCATTTGTGGGGCGGCTTTAGATGTGTTGGAGAATGAGAGATTGAATACATATACCCTGCAGGAATCAGAGGCTTTGCATGGGCTTTTGAATAGACAGAATGTATTGATCACCCCACATATTGCCGGATATAGTCATGAAGCATTTTATAAAATGAGTCGGGTACTGGCAGAAAAATTAGGCCTGTAACCTAGGGCGGTAAAATAGAAGTTTTTATATATTTTTGTATTTCACTATAACGCAACGCTTCAGCAATTGATCTGGGGCGTTGTTCTTTTTTTAAAGTAAAGGAGGTTTTATGTCTGTTCAGTATGTTACAAAAGAAACTTTGGAAAGATTACAGGCCGAACTGCAAAAAATGAAGGCAGTTGACCGACCGGCAGCAGCAAAAGCGATCGCAGAGGCAAGAGAGAAGGGGGATTTAAAAGAGAATGCTGAATATGATGCTGCTAAAGAGGCCCAGGGTATGCTGGAGGCAAAGATCAAGCAATTGGAAGGTGTTATTGCCAATGCCCGTATTGTAAGTGAAAAGGATATTGATACCAGTAAGGTTGCTATCCTTACCAAAGTTACCGTTACCAATCTGGGTACAAAGAAAAGTCAAACCTTCCACATTGTTAGTGAGAAGGAGGCGGATCTGAAGGTGGGTAAAATATCGGTAACCTCACCTATTGGGAAAGGATTATTGGGAAGAGCCGTTGGCGATATTGCTGAAGTGACGGTTCCTGCGGGTGTTCTTAAATTTAAAATTGAAAACATTACCGTTTGATTTCAGTATGACACTTTTTTCCAAGATCATCAATGGCCACATTCCAAGTTTCAAAATAGCAGAGAATGATTCGTTCTATGCTTTTCTCGATATTTTTCCTTTAAGGGAAGGTCATACGTTGGTTGTACCGAAAATTGAAGTAGACCATTTTTTTGATCTGCCATTTTCATACTTATCTGAAATTTTATTGTTTGCGCATCCAGTAGCAAAAGCTATTGAACAGGCTTTTCTTTGCGACAGGGTAGGTATTTCTGTTATTGGACTAGAGGTGCCGCATGCCCACTTACATTTGGTTCCGATCGATTCCGCTGATGACTTGAATTTCACCCGACCTAAATTAAAAACAGACAATGAAGCATTGCACAGGGTACAACAACAGATCCTGGCGCATTTAAAATCCTGAATATGTATACTAAAGACGAATTGGGTTATAAAAGGAGAGTCAAGAAAAAGTCAAAAAGGCCTCTTGATTTAACTATTGTTTGCATTCTTATTGTTTTATTTGGTTTCATGAACATAATAAGCATGTATATTGGTGTTTATGCAGGAATCCACACGATCTATCCTGCAGTTAATGCCTTGATGATTGTCTTTTCCTTTGTTGCAGTAAGCGGGGTTTGGAGTATGGAAAAGTGGGGGGCTATTACGTTTCCAATTGTGTTATTACTTAAAATTATCACGGATATCGGTTTTGGTGAATTTTCGCCGTGGTACTTACTGGGTTTTATAGTTGCTTTGTATTTTTTCAGATTTTACTCTACAATGAAACACTCCGAATAAAAAACTTATTTTTTTCGGACTCGATTAGGAGCAGCTTTAATAAAGTCTTCCCAGGTTGTTTTTCCTTGTTTTTTTGTGGTAATTGATCGGGTCTGAAAATGATGACATAAGGCTACCGCTAGAGCATCTGTTGCATCATAATATTTGGGTTTGGCCTGAAATACCATATAGTGTTGTAGCATTTTCCATATTTGCTCTTTATCGGCATTGCCGTTTCCCGTAATGGCCTGCTTCACTTTTTTGGGTGAGTATTCATTTACTGTTAATCCCTCCGCCATCGCTGTAGCGATAGCAACGCCTTGCGCCCTTCCTAGCTTAAGCATACTCTGCACATTTTTACCAAAAAAAGGGGCTTCAATCGCAAACTCATCCGGCTGAAATTTATCTATTACCTCTTTAATGGTCACTTGTATCCTGTGTAATCTTTCAAAAATATTTTTAATACGGGATAGTTTGACAACATCGGTTTCCAATAGTTGGATCTGGTTTTTGGTTATGCTGATAACCCCATAGCCCATAATCAGCGTGCCGGGGTCTATACCAAGAATAATTTTATGATCCTTTTGCACGAAGCGGTTTAATTTTGAACAAATAACCGAAACTGAAAAGAGAATTCAAAATCTTTATTCATTATATTTTAGGTCCGGCTTTGCTTATCTGGACTTCCTTTTCCATTTATCATGAATTAACCTCCCAAAAGGATCTTCCCGGAGCCTTTGATCAAATGAAAGACGCAGCTGCAAAACCATTGTCTGCAATCTATCTGGTGATAGCAGTTTGTATGATGCCACTCAATTGGTTGCTGGAAACATTAGAATGGTACTTGTTATTAAACCGAGATATTGGCATTAGTTTTCGAAAATGTATGGCTGCGGTTCTTGGTGGTTTGGCATTATCAATGAATACGCCCAACCGGGTAGGCGAATATTTTGGCAGAATCTTATATCTCGAAAAGGGCAAGCGATTATTGGGGGCTAATTATTCTGTGCTTTCAGGTTTGAGTCAACTTTTAATGACCCTTACAGCCGGTCTGATTGCGCTTCAAATACTGCCATTATGGTATCCTGTCGCTTTTCCGTTTAAAGACATGTTAGGGGTCTTGTTTTCTCCTTTTAGCCGACTGATACTTCTTTTCGTAGTATTGACCATTTTGTTTTTTTATTTTAACTATGCAAGTGTTTTTTTGTTTCTGAGTAAAAAACTTCCCCTTAAAATTCTTTCCTCTTTACGAACACAGTTTGCACCGCTTGAAATCAATTTACTGTTCAGAATTCTATCGATCTCTCTCATGCGTTTTATGATTTTTACAACACAATACCTCTTGATTTGGAAGGCCCTTGGTATTAATTTTGATATAATGCAGGGTGCGGCTATCGTAAGTATCATATATCTGATTATGGCTATAATACCTACCATCGCTTTTGCGGAATTGGGCATAAGGGGTAAGGTGGCATTATGGGTAGCGGGTTTATACACGAATCAAGTGATGGCTGTTGCTACCGGTACGGTATTCATTTGGTTAATTAATTTAATG
>JBKCGY010000264.1:0-5218 GCA_046303015.1 Bacteroidota bacterium
AGTGTGCTTGGTTTAACGGAACTGGATGTTGATAATATGGAGTTACTTCCCGGCGCTTCTTCTGCTTTATATGGTCCGGGTGGTATGAACGGAACCTTATTGATCAACAGTAAAAATCCCTTTAAACATCAGGGTTTATCATTGCACGTAAAACAAGGTGTGATGCATGTTGATAATAAATACAGAGACGCATCTCCCTATTATAACTGGAGTTTAAGATGGGCTAAGAAAATCAATGATAAGGCTGCATTTAAAATTACATCAGAACTGGTTCAGGCGCAAGACTGGCTGGCAGGGGATCAGCGTAATTTCCTGAGAACTGGATCTGTTGGGAAATTGATCAACGGTACAAGAGAGACGGACCCTAATTATGATGGTGTCAATGTGTATGGAGATGAAACAACTATTGACATTAATCAAGTATTGAATGGAATCGCTGCTCAGGCACCTTTCCTTAAGCCTTATATTGATGGTTTGGTTGCCGCAGGTCCTAGAAATGTTTCCAGAACAGGATATAACGAGAAAGATCTGGTTGATCCCAATACTGTGAACTTCAAACTTGGAGGTGCTTTCCATTATAAAATTACCAATAATCTGGAAGCCAGTATATCCGGCCATTATGGTACGGGTAATACAGTATACACTGGTTTGGGGAGATATTCAATTATGGGTTTGAGAATGGCGCAATACAAATTTGAGTTGAATTCTAAAAATTGGTTTGTGCGTGCCTGGACTACACAAGAAAACAGCGGGGAGTCTTATAATATAAATGTAACCACCCAGCTTACAAATGAGCGTATTAAAGCTTCTACCACCTGGTATCCTGAATATGGTCAGGCATTTTTGGGTGCAAAACTGAATGGTAGTAATGATTTTGATGCACATGCACTTGCCCGTGCATTTGCCGATCGTGGTCGCCCGGATGTGAAGAGCCAGCAGTTTCAAAATATTTTTAACACAGTGAGAGGTATTCCTATTAAAGGAACAACAGCTGGTGGTAAATTCTTGGATCGTACCGATCTTTATTCAGTAGAAGGGCAATATAATCTTTCACACCTGACCGGTAAATATGCTGACGTTTTGGTAGGTGGTAACTTCCGTCGCTTTGTACTCAATTCACAAGGCACTTTGTTTGCTGATTCAGCCGGTGTGATCGGAATCAATGAGTTTGGCGGATATGTGCAAGCCAGCAGAAAAGTGATTAAGGATCTTACTGTTACAGCATCAGTTCGCTATGATAAGAATCAAAACTTCGAAGGTCGCTTTACACCTAGAGTAACGGCTTTATATAAAATTAAAGAAAACAAAAACCTTCGTCTATCATTCCAAACGGCGTATCGCTTCCCATCTACTCAAAATCAATGGATCAATTTGGATGCCGGTGCTAATGTACAGTTGATTGGAGCGGTAAAGGATTTTCAGACTTTCTACAATTTCGATACCAACCCCATTTATTCTTTAGAGAGTATCATTGCCGGTTCTGCTCAGCGCACAACACTGCCTGAATTGAAACCTGAATCTGTGACCTCTTATGAGTTGGGTTATAAGGGACTGCATTTAAATGATAAATTATTGATCGATGTATATGGTTATTACGGAGTTTATCAAAACTTCATCGTGTCTCGTCAGGTAGTACAGGCTAAAGGCACAACTCCTTTAACTATTAATAATATCAGAGATGCATCTATCGCTAAAATTTATTCTACCAATACCAATGCCAGCGAATCGGTTACCACTTATGGCTATGGAATCGGATTAGAGTACAGATTGCCACGTAATTTTTATGTGAGCGGTAATTTCACATCTGATGTATTACAAGATCTTCCTGAAGGATTAATCTCTTTCTTCAACGCTCCTAAGTATCGTGCCAATGTAACATTAGGAAATAATGCTATGTTCAAGAAAAAGCTGTATGGATTTAATGTAACATATAAGTGGCAGGATGAATTATTTTATGAAAGCACATTTGCTACAGGTTTAGTGCCAGCTTTTCAAACAGTGGATGCACAAATTAGTCGCAGACTGCCTAGCATAAAATCAATATTTAAGATTGGAGCTACTAATCTGTTGAATCAATATTACATTCAAGGGGTAGGTAATCCTTCGATTGGCGGATTGTACTATGTGAGCTTTACGTATAATGTATTTTAAAATAATTAATAACTAAGAATATGAACAAGAATATTTTATTCAATAAAACAGGGTTACTTGCCATCTTTTTTTCGATGACGATGGTGGCATGTAATAAAGATGTAGATACTCCTATCCCAAATGATAAGCCGGTATATCCAACCGGAGCAAGAATATCTTCGTTGCTTAATGACCCGAACTATTCTTTGTTGAAGGCGGCTGTTACCAAAGCTGCAACATCTACAGCGAGACCGACTATTGCTTCATTACTTTCAGACTCAAGCTTAACATTTACGCTCTTCGCTCCGGATGATGCGGCCTTTCAGGCATCAGGTGTGAATACAGCTGTAATTAATATATTAACTGCTGCACAACTCCATCAGATATTGAGTTATCATATTTTGCCTCAGGTGGTACCTGCTTCCAGACTGGTGAATGCACCTTTCCCAAATCTGCAATACCCTAGTTTGCTTAATCCAGCTCCCACGGTTAGTGCTTTATTAAGATTGACCACATTCTTAAAGGCAAGTTCAAATGGTGCCTGGATCAATAATATACCCATTGTAAAACCTGATAATATCCTTTCTAATGGAATCGTTCACAATGTAGCTCGTGTAGTAATGCCTCCAAGTAGAAGTCTGTGGGATACCATAAACAATGGACCTCAGCTTACATATCTTAAAGCAGCCATTCAAAGAGCGGATGAGGGACAGCCAGCGGCTGCTACCTTACAGGCCGCACTTGGTAATATAGGTCTGAATGCTACCGTATTTGCACCCACGAATGATGCATTTAGAACATTTCTAACCGGTGCTATCACACAATATCTGGTTTCTCAAAATGTTCCTCCTGCTACGGCTGCCGCACAAGCGACTGCATTAGTCACGAATTCTGGAACTACTTTATTATCTAATCCGGGCTCTATACCGGTTTTTGGACCGGCACTGGCCAGTGTGATTACTCCAACGCTGGTAAGAGGTATTGTTGTATATCATGTCTTAAGCTCACAGTCAGGAAGTTTTGCCCCTCCGGGTATCAGGGTGTTTTCTGTGAATCTTCCAACAACACCCACCTTAGTCAAAACCTTACTGAATTCTGTGGTGAGTATTCATCCGGGTGTTACTGTTTCCGCTGTATTTAACGGCCCTGTTGTTTCAACGGCAACTGTAAAAGGAGCAGCCAATGCAACAGCAGCCAACGTGGTTTTTGCTGATGTACACCAAACCAACGGTGTCATTCATGGAATTGATCAGGTATTATTACCACAGTAATCTATAATGTATATTTATAAAGCCGGCTTTAGCCGGCTTTTTTTATGCCGCGATCTTTCGTAATTTGAGCGCATGCAATACATTTTATGTGATCCCGATGTAAGAGAAGTCCTTTATCCGTTTTCTCAACTCCAGTCATTTGCTGAAGTCAGAATTGGATTATGGACAATAGGGGAGCGCTATGCAAAATATTTGGATGATGTAGTTACTTATGATTGTGGTCAAAATATAGATGAGCAATCAATGTATATCAATGCCTCCATCATTCCTGATGAAGAATTGATTACATGTATCAGAGACTTGAAAGACAATGAAGCAATCGTTTACCAAAATGAATTGGTAGCTATATGTGTTGCCATGCGTGATTTTAAAGGATTTTCTACTTCGCTCTATCAATCGCTGCATATAAAAGCCAATCTTGCTCAAATTAACATCCTTAGGAGTCCATTTGACATGGTACGGTTCAATCAATTGTTGCTAACAGAAGATATCAATCAGCTTCATCTCACTGAGGCAACTTCACAACTGGCTAAGGAAAATAAAATTATCGGTACAGGAAAGATCATCGTGGAAGAAGGAGTGAAAGTGTCCGGTACTTTTTTAAATACGGAATCAGGGCCTATTTATCTTGGGAAAAATGTTCATATAATGGAAGGCGTTTGTATCAGAGGGCCGGTTGCTATCTTGGATAATGCTGTCATTAAAATGGGCGCAACCATTTATGGTGCTACAACGATTGGGAAAAAATGTATCATGGGAGGGGAGATCAAAAATTCTGTATTCTTTGATTATTCGAATAAAGCGCATCATGGCTATATCGGGGATTCTGTGATTGGTTCCTGGTGTAATATGGGGGCGGGGACATCCTGTTCGAATGTGAAGAATAATGCCGGTGATATTTACCTATGGAATCCATTGTTGCGAAAGCCGGTGCATGCAGGATCGAAATGCGGCGTGATGATGGGCGATCATACCCGAACAGCCATTAATACCTCATTGAACAGCGGCACAGTAATCGGTATCTGCTCCAATATTGTGAAGCACGGATTTCCTCCGAAATATATCGCCAATTTTACCTGGGATGTGGATACAGAGGAGATATACCGGGAAGATAAATTATTAGAAGATGTGCATAACTGGATGAAAATGAAGGGCGAAAACTTGGACGAAAAGAATAAGAGCCTACTTTTGCAGCTTTATAAGGAAAGAAAAAATCAACCACAATGATCAGAAAACAAATCGCCGCAGCCAACTGGAAAATGAATTTAAAGTGGGCACAAGCAGAAGCATTATTACATGATTTATTTAAGACGCCGCTTACCCTTTCATCCAATCAATACGTGGCTTTAGGTGTTCCATTCCCATATTTGTCCATGGCACTTGATTATGCCAAAAATAATATTCGTGTTGATGTAGCCGCACAAAACGCTTCCCAGCATCAATCGGGAGCGTACACAGGAGAGACCTCTGCCGAAATGCTGCAGTCGATGGGAGTATATTATGTAATATTAGGCCACTCAGAGCGCAGGGAGTATTTTGGAGAAACGAATGCAATGTTAGCGGAGAAAGTGAAAATAGCTTTGCAAAACGGACTCATACCCATATTTTGTTGCGGGGAGAGTCTGGATATTCGTGAGTCTGGCACTCAGAATCACTATGTAGCGAATCAATTAAAGGAAAGCTTATTTGAGCTTTCTGAATTTGATTTTAAAAAGATCGTGATTGCTTACGAGCCCATTTGGGCCATAGGTACCGGTAAGACAGCCACGGCCGAACAGGCACAGGAAATGCATGCGCATTTAAGATCTGCCATTGCA
>JBKCGY010000265.1:0-3046 GCA_046303015.1 Bacteroidota bacterium
GCATGAGTTGATCCTGTAATTCATAATTTTTTTCATACACAATGATATTTTTAATAAGACTATCATTCACTTTCTTCCCTACTTTTAAGGTGTATCCGTCCAGTTTATCATAGAAAATTCCTTCTTTGATATCAAAAGCAGGCTTCGCGATCCGGATATCGTACAGTAAGGTGCGCATTTTTAATTCAGCAACCGGTATCATGTAGTTTGCAAAGAGAAAAGCCGTTATGGTAAGTAAGCCTGAAACCATAAGAACAGGTTGCATACATCGGAATAAAGAAATTCCTGCGCTTTTAATAGCCATAAGCTCAAAGCTTTCACCCAACTTTCCAAATGTCATAATGGAAGATATCAATATACCAAGAGGGAGGGCCAGAGGAACTACGGTTGCCGTGAGATATCCAACGAATTGAATCAAGGTTTTAAAATCAATCCCTTTTCCCACAAAATCATCTATGTAAAGCCAGAAGAATTGGATAACAAGAATAAATAAGGCAATTAAAAAGGTGGCTAAAAAAGGCCCGATAAATGCTTTTATTATGAGTTTGTCTATCGTTTTTATCACTTCCTCTTAATTAAATACAATGGAATGCAAATTTATAAATTTCCGTTTAGCGGTGTATATTATAAAACTAAAACTGAGAACTCAGTATAATTCTATGTAAACCTTAGAGAGAAAGAAATAAATCTTAATTACCTAATCTGTGAAAAAGATCTTTTACCTGGTATTCCCAAAGTTGGGTTTGATCTTTAATGTCTTTTTTGTCAGCAAAATCTTTAATGATGAATATCGTTTGGTTTGAGATTTCCGTTTTTTCTATTCTGAATTCAAAATATTCATCCTTAGGGGCGTGCAGCCAATGATAACGTACAAATTTATTTTCTTCCTGATCCAGGATTTCTGCCTTCTCGCCGGTGCCATTCCACTCAAAAGTGTAAATGCCGTCCCGCTCATCCACCTTGTCTGCAAACCATTCCTGCATACCAGAAGGATTGATCAGAAATTCATATAAAATAGAAGGGGAGCATTTTACGGGAAACTCAAGCGTATATAAAACTTTTTTGCTCATAATGGGATGGTCGTTGAATTGCAATAATATAAAAATAAAGCAGGAATCAAAATTTTTTTAGCTTGTTTTTTGTATAAAAAAGCGAAAATTGTTTTTAAACAGGAATAATATAATTGTAAATAATTACCCTTAGTTTCTGGAATATTTTTGGCAAAAGTTAAAAATCTGTTTAAATTTATAAAGTAATTAAATCCAATAAACTAGTTAAACCAATTTATCCCAGCTACTTACACTCTCTTTTTATACCCTATCCATAACCATAAAACCAATATCCATTATGAGCATGCGTCAACTCAAAATCACGAAGTCAATTACGAATCGTGAATCCCAAAGTCTGGAGAAATATCTTCAGGAAATCGGCAAAGTAGAGCTTATTTCTGCAGAAGAGGAGGTTCAATTGGCTGAAAGAATTCGCTTGGGCGATCAAAAAGCATTGGATCGCTTAACCAGAGCAAATCTTCGTTTTGTTGTTTCTGTAGCCAAACAGTATCAGAATCAGGGATTATCATTGCCCGATCTGATCAATGAGGGGAATCTCGGTTTGATCAAAGCTGCCCGCCGTTTTGATGAAACCAGAGGATTTAAATTTATATCTTATGCTGTTTGGTGGATCAGACAGAGTATACTCCAGGCATTGGCAGAACAGTCCAGGATCGTTCGCTTGCCTTTAAATAAAGTCGGATTAACCAGTCGTATTAGTAAAGCCTACTCTCAACTTGAACAGGAATTTGAAAGGGAACCGACGGTTGAGGAGTTGTCCGATCTCTTGGATATTGAAATAGAAGAGATATCCTCTGCACTAAGCATATCATCGCGTCATGTAAGTATGGATTCTCCATTGGCTGATGGGGAAGATAATACCTTAATTGATGTGATGCAAAATCCTAATGCTTCCATGGCCGACGAAGAAATAGAACATCATCAATCACTGCATACTGAAATTGATCGGTCCCTAAAAACATTAACCGACAGGCAACAGGAAGTAATTCGGTATTTCTTTGGTATCGGGGTGGATCATCCAATGAGTCTTGAAGACATTGGTGCCAGATTCAACCTTACCCGTGAACGGGTGCGTCAGATCAAGGATAAGGCGATCAATAAGCTGAAGGCCAATGCCGGCAGCCAGATGCTGAAGGTCTATATGGGATAATGTTTCTGTATAAGCTTCCTTATTTCTTTTAATGCTCGATGCTGTTTCGAAGTAAACCCTAACTTCGTAAGTTATGAGGCGTTTATTACCTTACTTGTGCATCTTTGTATTCGGTGCCATTCTTTTCACCCATTCTCTGGGTAAGGTTTCTTTATTTGACTGGGATGAGATCAATTTTGCAGAAAGTGCACGTGAAATGATCTCGACAGGGGATTACATGAGGGTGCAGATCAACTATGAACCTTTTTGGGAGAAGCCTCCTTTATTCTTTTGGCTTCAAGCAGCATCCATGCATCTTTTTGGTGTTGGTGAATTTGCGGCAAGATTTCCCAATGCTATTTGTGGTATCATAACTTTATTGGTACTCTTTTCCATTGGGAATACACTTCATAATCGTAGAATGGCTACATGGTGGGTGTTGATTTATGCCGCATCATTTCTGCCTCATATTTACTTTAAAAGCGGGATCATTGACCCCTGGTTCAATCTATTTATATTGATCAGTATCTATTTTCTGTCGAGGCTAATGGAGATCAGGCAAAGTGAAGAAAAGGGAGTGAAATTTCTTTGTCTGTCTGCTTTTTTTGCAGGATTGGGAATCATTACAAAGGGGCCTGTTGCTCTGCTGATTATATTATTGACCTATCTGATATACCATCTGGTTCACCGAAAAACGTTGAAGGTTAAAGCGGTTGATTATGTGATATGGGGAGGCGTGGCGGGGCTTGTTACTTTGCTGTGGTTTGGACTTGAAATATGGCAGCATGGATGGTGGTTTGTGGAGGAATTTATTACCTATCAAATTCGGTTGGCTAAAACGGAGGAT
>JBKCGY010000266.1:0-8336 GCA_046303015.1 Bacteroidota bacterium
CCTTAAGACTACTCGCCAGAGTTGAGAGAATCACGGCAAAAAAGACAGAAGCCATGCTGATCAGCGATCGCGAAGGATTTCTCCAAATATTTTTCCAGGCTATGTTAAAGATCCAGTTCATTTTTTATTGAATTATGGCATCCTCCGCATTGTTTCTAAGGAAAAGAAGTCATCATTAATATTGATATTGAATTCGATCTGTCTGTAAAGCATTTCCGTTTGCTGATTCTTTTTATCGGAAGGTGTCATCATGAATCGGGTAGGTATCAGCCGTTCATTCATGGTTTTTATATCGTAGCTGTTCATCGTATTGACCAGTTTGCCGTCTTCATCATAAAAGCGGGAATGCAATTCCAGGAAATCTTTTTTGTCGATACATACCACTACTTTACTCCATATTACGGCGGCTTCCTGTAAAGGGATCATCTCAATGATATAAGATGGCCTGCCTCCGATGATCGTATCACCGGAGATGCGATGTGAATAATCCTGTAAGATGGATGATTCCTTCACCAGGTCATCATTGGTAAAATCCGTTCCCATCCAGCTCTGACTCATCATAGATGGGGGGAGTTTTATACTTCTTTCCAGGGTGGGGTACCAGCTCCATACTTCTTTTTTCTTTTTCAGGAAAATGATTCCTTTTTCTTTAGCTGGAGATAAAATCCGGATCAGCGACATTTCTGTTCCTTTCATCCACGCTTCAATTTCCATCGTGCGTTTCCAGTCAGATCGGAAAGTTTCGATGGTTATTAACACATGAGAACTTTTTCCTCTCATTTTTTCATCTGCTTTTCGAATGATCTCTCTGGCTACCTGTGCTTGAATAGAAGGTGAGTAAATGAGTATAATTGTAAAGAGAAGGGGGTTGATAATCCATTTTAATTTAAAATGATTCATGCATCTAAATTCCAGCCAAGATATAGGCAGTACTTTACGTAACAGATGATGGGAGTCATTAAATCAAATGAGAACGATCTGTGATAGGAGGAAAAAACCCTGAAAAATCTAGGGAAAATATCTTATGATTCAGCTGAAAAATATTTACCTTCAAAATAAAAACACCTAAATCTTTAATTATGGAAAAAAATTATCATTTCATTCTGGCAGGTTTTATGCTGTTGGCTTCCTGTCAAAAGCAAGCTACTGATCATGTAAATGCAGACGCATCACTGAAAGATCCTCAGCCATTCACTGCGGTACAGATTGATGAGATTATTCAAAAGTCGTTACAAAAAAACAACCGATTTGAATGGTCTGATGCCGGCACACAGGTTATCTGGAGTGCAGGTAACACGACCGATCAGATCTATGCTATTGGTTACAAGCCGCTGAATAAAGGAGATGTTGATGCCGATATGGCTACTATTGATATTCAGTCTGCCGAATGGAAAGAAGCCAGGCGGCAAGTCTTACAGCTCATTTATGATGAAGAAAAAAAATCAAGAACTAACCTTGACGTAACGCAAATGGAAGTATGGCCTGAAACGGTACTACCGGTCATGGATATCCGAATTGAACGATATGCTACCATTGAAAAATTAAAGAGCTCTGGCCTAGTTAGGTATGTAGAACCTATGGGATTTGAATATGGCCACTCAAAACGTCCGCAGTTTCGTACAGCCAGCAGCAGTGGTTGTGGCAGTAATACGGCAACCGCCGGTTTAATCGAAGGGATTCATTTTAATACGACGGCTCCCGGAACAAAAGCCTCATGGAACTACAATTACCATGGTATTCAGCAGGCATGGACAAAGGCAACCGGTTCAGGTATCAAAGTTTTTATCATTGATACCGGCACCAGTCCGGATCAGGATAATCTGGGTGCAGCATTTAATCAGGGTTCGTCATTCGGAAGAACCATTGAAAAGATAGTTACTCTACCTAGAAGTACATTTCTAGGTATTCCTACCGGTCCTGTGGAAACTCCTGCTGATGGGTGCGGACATGGCACGTCTATGGCGGGAGCTTGTCTGGCCCCCCGTGGGGTGGATGGGGCCGCAACCGGAGTTGCGTATAATGCAAGTCTGGTTGCCTGTAGGGCTGCAGAGGATGTGTTGATCGATGATAGTCGAGAAAATAAAGGGGTGGCTGATGCCTTTGTGAATGCCGGCAACCGAAGTGATGTAAGAATCATTTCAATGAGTATGGGTCGTATCACATCCAATAGTCAGATTGCGGATGCTGTTCGTTATGCATTTGGTAAAGGAAAACTAATCTTTTGTGCAGGAGGGACATCTTTTAGCTGGACGGCCGGTTGGTATGGGGTGATATTTCCTGCTTATATGAATGAAGTGCAAGCCGTAACAGGGGTAATTGAAAATACGAACTTTACCAATTGTACAGAATGTCACAAAGGTGCTGAAATAGATTTTGTAGTAGTCATGCAGCGTAGTGCAGATGGGGTAAAGCCACTGACCCTTGCGATGAGCGGGAATCCTCCGGCTACCGTAGGTGGATCTTCAGTAGCTACTGCAACCACGGCGGGGATGGCCGCTCTGGTATGGAGCAGGTATCCTTCGCTCACGCGTACGCAGCTGATCAGCAGACTACAGCTCAACAGTAGTCGATATCCCACGCGCTCATCAGATTATGGATGGGGCTGGATTAATGCCAATACTGCGACTAACTAAGACATTTATAAAACCTCCGGATAAACACCGGAGGTTTTATCTTTGCGCATGTCTTTATTCAAAAATTATCTCTCTCTTATAAAATTTGCACATACCGTTTTTGCCCTTCCATTTGCAATGGTTGGTTTTTTTCTGGGTGTACAATCAATCGAAATCGCATCCGGCGGTGCAGAAATCGATCTGGACTTCTACTTATTTTCTCTTTTATTGGTATTATTATGCATGATATTTGCCCGTAGCGCAGCTATGGCTTTTAATCGTTATCTAGATCGTCATTTTGATGCTCAAAACCCAAGGACCGTTATTCGTGAACTCCCAGCTGGTATTTTATCTGCCAACAGTGTACTGTGGTTCACCATCATCATGTCGGCTTTATTCATGTGTGCTGCCTGGATGATCAATACTCTTTGCTTTGCTTTATCGCCGGTTGCACTGTTTGTTATCCTTGGTTATAGTTATACAAAAAGATTTACCGCACTTTGTCATCTGGTGCTGGGCCTGGCATTAAGTCTTGCTCCTATTGGTGCTTATCTTTCTATGACCGGATATTTTAGTCCCGAACCTGTTGTTTTATCTTTTGCGGTTTTATTTTGGGTTGCTGGTTTTGATATTATTTATGCGTTGCAGGATGAGTCTTTTGATAAGTCGCATGGATTAAAATCCATTCCGGTTGCATGGGGAGGGAAAGATGCGTTAGGAATCAGCCGATTCTTTCATTTGCTTACAGCGTCATTACTGATTGTTTTAGGTGTCATGATTGAAGGAGGAATATATTATAAGATTGGGGAAGTGATCTTTATCGGATTATTGATTTATCAGCACACCCTGGTAAAGCCGAATGATCTGAGCAAAGTCAATATGGCTTTTTTTACCACTAATGGCATAGCCAGCATTGTATTTGGGGTATTCTCGATTATTGATTTACTCATTCGATGAATTATTGAATCTTTTTTCACGTAAAACGGAAAACGATCCACAAAAAACGATTAATCATATGCCAAGAATTATCTGTATAGATTATGGAGGAAAGCGAACCGGAATAGCGGTTACAGATCCTTTGCAGATTATTGCTACCGGACTTACAACGATTGATACGTCTAAGTTGATCCCATTCTTAAAAGATTATATCTCTAAAGAGGAAGTAGAAAGAATATTGATAGGCATGCCTTTAAATCTGGATGATACACCTACACATGCCACCCCTTTAGTACAGAAGGCTATTCAGCAGCTCAGAAAAAATTTTCCCAATATTCCAGTTGAGGAAATTGATGAAAGATATTCTTCCAAACTCGCCAAGCAAGCTATGCTGGATATGGGCATGAAGAAAAAACAGCGAAGAGATAAGAAGTTGGTTGATGAGATTGCGGCTACCATTCTTCTGCAGGAATATATGAATCAACAAGGATAATTAACACAGATACACAGGAACGCAATGGCTCAGCGGTGATTCCTGGATATTTTTCTTTGTGGCTAAGTGTCTATGTGCCTCTTTGATAAATTAGATACATGCTCTTCAGATACTTTACTAGACTGAAATATTTGGTAACTTTGCACAGAATTTATTATTATGATTCTACCTATTGTTGCTTACGGATCTGAAGTATTGAGAAAAGTTGCAAAAGATATTGATCGGGATTATCCCGAACTTTCCAAGTTAATAGAAGATATGTGGGAAACGATGTATGCTTCCAGCGGAGTGGGTTTGGCAGCGCCACAGATCAATCGTGATATTCGTTTATTCATTATTGACAGTGCTCAACTTTTTGCACACATGAATGAGGAGGAGACCTTAGCGTATCCGGATATACCCGGGTATAAAAAAGTATTTATTAATGCCAGGATCATTTCTCTTGATGGTAATCAGTGGGCGTATAATGAGGGATGTTTAAGCATTCCCCGGATCAGAGATGATGTATATCGGCACGAATCGGTTACGCTGCAATATATGGATGAACAGTTTAACTCCCATACGGAAACATTCAATGGAATTACGGCCAGAGTGATTCTGCATGAATATGACCATATTGAAGGGAAATTATTTATAGATTATATGAAACCTTTGAAAAAGAAACTGATTCGCAGTAAACTGGAAGATATCAGTAAAGGGAAGATCAGTGTCGACTACAAGATGTCATTTCCTAAATGATGCATCGATATATTTATCTCACTCTGTTTTGTTTTTTTTTCTTGCTGCAGCCTCTATGTTCGCAGGATACGAGTGTCTTGTATGAAGGAAGGATGATTCAATTAAAAGAAATAGTTGTCCGCAAAGGAATCGATGTGTCCGGATTTCTAAAACGATTGAAAGATGATACGAGTTTTTATAAATCCTTCAAATATCTACGCACACTTAATTTTAAAGCCATCAATGATATCCGGATGCTGGATAGAAAAGGAAAACTGAGGGCATCGCTGAATAGCACTACGGTGCAATTCATTTCTTCAGGATGTCGCACCATGCAGGTGTTGGATGAAAAAACAACCGGTAATTTTTATGATGAGCAAAAAGATTATAATTACTATACGGCGGCTTTATATGCGTCTCTTTTTTTTACCAAAGGGAAGATTTGCGGGGAAACCGATATCGTGGGGGAAAAAAGTTTCGACATTCATCACAAAAAGGGGATGGAGCGTCATAAAGAGCAATTGAAAATGTTATTCTTTAATCCCGGAACATCGGTACCCGGGATTCCCTTTATAGGAGATAAATTATCATTGTTTGATCCGGATGTTACACGCAGATATGACATGAGAGTTGATTATGAAACTTACCAGGGCGAGCCGGCATTTTTATTTCATGTCATCAAAAAGGAGGATCTGTCATTTTTTCAAAAAAACAAAGTAGTGATCGATGAGATGAAAACCTGGTTTGCTCAATCTGATTTTGCTGTACTGGGACGTACTTACACCATGACATACCAAACTGCTTTTTATGATTTTGATGTGAAGATGGAAGTGCAAATGCAACGATTGGGGCAAAAGACGGTTCCGTCCTTGCTTAGATATCATGGTAATTGGGATGTCCCTTTTAAGAAAAGAGAAAGGGGGATTTTTACGGCCACCTTATTTGATTTTACACCGTAATCTTTTTTGATTGGATATAGTGTCTCCATTTTTCGATTACCGACTGCATATCTGATGCCAGCTCACTTTCAAACCTTATTTTTTCGCCAGTTGTCGGGTGTGTAAAGCCTAAGGTTTGTGCATGCAAGGCATGGCGCTGACAAAGTGCAAAGCAATTGTCTACAAACTGTTTGTATTTGGTATAGATGGTGCCTTTTACGATCTTATCCCCTCCATAAGTGTCGTCATTGAAGAGGGGATGGCCGATATGTTGCATATGCACTCGGATCTGATGTGTGCGTCCGGTCTCCAGCACACATTCTACCAGTGTGGTATAGCCGAAGCGTTCCAGTACTTTATAATGGGTGATGGCCTCTTTGCCGTATTCACCTAGTGGATAAGCGTCCATGATCTTTCGGAAACGTTGATGACGACCCACATTAGCGATGATGGTTCCTTCTTCTTTTTCTATATCTCCCCAAACCAGTGCGATATATTTTCTTTCAATGGTGTGCTCAAAAAATTGTTTGGCAAGATGTAGGCTGGCCTGATGGGTTTTTGCCAATACTACCAATCCGCTGGTGTTTTTATCGATCCGATGCACCATGCCAAACCGAGGCAATTGTTTTTCGGTAAGATCCGGTTGCTGTTGTTTTAAATGCCATACGACACCATTGACCAAGGTGCCGTTGGGGTTACCGCAGCCAGGGTGCATAACCATGCCGGCAGGTTTGTTTACGATGATCAGGCTATCATCTTCATAAACGATATTCAGGGGTAAGGGCTGGGCAATAATCTCTCTTTCTTCTGGGCTGGTATCGGAGTAGATGACAATATCGTCTCCGGGTCTTACTTTATAGTTGGCTTTCACCAGTTGATTATTCACCAGAGCAAATCCTTCTTCGATGGCCTTCTGGATCTTATTCCGGGTGGCTCCTTCTATTTTACTCATCAGGAATTTATCAATTCTAATGAGTTCCTGGCCTTTGGAAACGACAAAGCGGTTTCTTTCGTATAGCTCTTCTATGCCATCCCCGTTTTCAAGTTCAAGTTCCTGGTCCTGATCGTCATGTATCATGTTCATGGAATACAAAAGTAAGATTCCCTTGCAAAATGTACCTTTGTAATCTGATGCAACCTTTTGTAAAATTTCAGGATCTGGGCAATTTGCCTTACAAAGAAGCGTGGGATTACCAGGAAAGACTTTTAGAAGAAAATCTTTTGATTAAAAAACAGATCCGGGCTCTTGAAAACGGGGATTTGTCAGCGAATGGATTAAAGACAAAAAATCATTTATTATTCGTAGAGCATCCCCCGGTTTACACGCTTGGTAAAAGCGGAGATCCGTCCCATGTACTGATCAGTACGGAGGAGCGGATGGAGAAGGGGATACAGTATTTCCCAACCAACAGGGGAGGGGATATTACTTTTCACGGACCGGAACAGCTGGTGGGTTATCCAATATTGGATCTGGAACAATTTGAGACCGATATAGGAAAATATCTGCGGAAATTGGAGGATGTTATTATTCTAACGCTTGCTGATTATGGCCTGAAAGGGGACAGAAGTAGCGGAGAAACCGGTGTTTGGCTGGATCCGGATGTGTTTGGAAAAGAAAGGAAAATATGTGCTATGGGGGTTCGATGCAGCCGATGGATAACCATGCATGGTTTTGCCCTAAATGTGAATACGGATCTGAATTACTTTAATTTCATTGTGCCCTGCGGCATTCAGAATAAAAAAGTTACTTCCATTGAAAAAGAGTTAGGGCATAAGGTCGATCTTCATGAGGTTAAAAAGGCTGTAAAAAGGCATTTTTCTGTTGTTTTTAAGGTAGATATTATGGAGTAATATACCCCTTGGGTTGCCTCACCATTCAACTTTTTGTTTTCCTTTATAGTTAATCCGAACCGGCTTATATATGCCTTTCATGCCCACCATTACTGATCCTGTAGCCTTAAATGTAATACTATCTTTGGTCAGTAAATTCCAGGAATTCAATGGCAAATTCCCCATGTTTACCTTCAATTCTACGGGGACTCTAAATGATGTCATTTTGGCAACATTGATTTCTGAATTAGAAGCCGTCCGTCCCAGTAATCTGTTATTAACCTCGATATCTGCTTCAAAACTTCTAATTTTATATCCGAATTTGTTGGGGTTGAAATAAACCAATTCGGCTGTCAGCGTGCTTTCGGATAGCCCTATTTGAGATAATTTTATCTTTTCAATCCGCCTGAATTCAGGTTCCTTTACAATGCGGCAGGAGGGTAGGAGCAGGAAAGTTGAAATACTTATAATGAGGGTGCTGATTCTGATTTTATGGATCAGATGGATTTTAAGTTCATAAGATTTCATGTTGCTGCAAATTATTAAAATAAAGAAAACATAATTACTAATATTATTCGCAAAATACATCTAAAAGATGAAATATTGATATGCAAAATAATTTAGCAATATTAAAATTTTATTAAATTATTGAAAATCAATGTTATATAAAATAATTATTAAATTAAAATTTATTTATTAAATCGCTTTATTTCCGATTTTAGCAAGCAATTTTATTTCAAGAAATCAATTATAATAAATGATTGTAAATAATTTAAAAATAACTGATATTCAATATTTTGGAGATATATA
>JBKCGY010000267.1:0-13380 GCA_046303015.1 Bacteroidota bacterium
TAATACCAAATTCGCTACCATAGAGATCAATAAGGTCAGTGAGGTCAGCCAACCCAGAGCCATGGTGCCCCCAAAACTTGAAAAACAAAACACAACAAAACCAGCAACCAGTACCAAAGAGGTGTAAATGATACTAATTCCAGTTTGTTGAATGGTTTGCTTGATCGTTGGCACAACCCGACCGGAATAATGAGGAAGCTCTTGTTTATAATTAATCAGGAAACGAATGGTTACATCTATCGCGATTCCCAGTGCCACACTAAATACAAGCACCGTGCTAGGTTTTAAAGGCACCCCCACCCATCCCATAATCCCTGCCGTGATCACTAATGGCAGAATATTGGGGATCAAAGAAGCAACCAATATTCGCCAACTCCTAAACAAATACAACATCGTTAAAGCGATCAATAAAAAAGCCCAAAAAATACTTTCTTTTAAACCATTTATAATAAAACGGCTCCCTTCCAGAAAGGTTACGCTTGTACCGGTAAGCGTTATGTCCGCATTTTTGGATGGCGCGGCCCCTGAACGTTTCTCTTCAGGTAAACGACTCCACTCCAGACTATCTGTATTGAAGATTAAATCCGCCTGCTGTTGTATGCCTTTTAGTAAATCCGGTAATTGAGCGGTCCCCACATCAGCCATTGTAATGCTGATCCTTGCTTTCTGCCTTGTACTGTCCGTAAATCCCGACATAATCCTGGAAGCAGCGGAAGTATTGCGCAATGTATCTTTTCCGGTTTTCAAATAGGAAGATAAAAAAGCCAGGTCAAAATCTGTGGGAAGACCATACATAGAAGTATCTCCCTCATAGTATGCCTGCCTTACCATCTTTAACCCTTCCGTTAAAGCTAGACTCTTCCCCATTTCCGGTCTTTGGTTTAAATACCCAACCAGCGCATCTATTTTTTTCATGTTATTCAGGTTCCTGGTAACTCCCATTTTCTTTTTTGTATCAATAATGATCTCTAATGGCATCACCCCCCCAAAATATCTTTCAAAAAATTTCAGATCCGTATATAGCACATCTTTCTTAGGGAGATCATCTACTATATATCCTACACTTTTTAATCTGAAGATACCTGCCACAGAAACAATGAGTATAACAGACGAAACTATATAGATTGTCTTGGGGTGAACGAACACCCACTTCTCAATACGCATCAGCCAACGATTTAGTGTTGCATTCTCCAAATACCGAACATGTCTTCTTTTAGGTGGCTTCAAAAAACTCAATACAGAGGGTATTAAAATAAATGAGATCACAAAAAGCAACATGATATTGATCCCGGCTACAATACCGAATTCCTTTAGTATCGCACTCTTTGTAAGAGCAAAAACAGCAAATCCAATGGCGGCAGCAATATTACAATAGAGGGTCACCACTCCCATCTTCCCCATCATTTGCTGCAGTGCATCTATTTTATTTCCTGTTTTTTTATACTCCAGGTGAAATTTATTCAGAAAGTAGATACAATTGGGAATCCCGATTACCACCATCAAAGGGGGTATAAGTGCATTCAGTAAAGTGATCCTGTAATCCAGTATTACCATCGTGGCCAAACTCCATACCACTCCTATCGCCACTACGATCATACTTAGCAGCATAGCGCTGAATGAACGAAAAAATAAGATGAGTATCACAGCAGAAAATATCAGGGAAAGCCATAAAAACAATTTCATCTCATTGGCAATACGGGTACTCATTACCGTACGTACCAAAGGCAACCCACTCATAGCAACATCCGTATGATGTAATACTTCAAAAGCCTCCGTCTTTTTAACAACCGCTTCTACTACCCTATTACGCTCCTTACTGTTCAAGACGTTTTTGTCAACCCGCACGCCTATCAGATATACCTGATGCAAGGGATTATAGAAAAGATCTTTATAGAGTGGAATACTTCGGAAAACATTGGATGCCGTATCGAGTTGATCCTGGGCAACCAAATCCGGTGAAAAGATCTGCTTTGACACCAACTTTTCTTGTGTACTATCTTTCTGTAAGGTGATAGCGGAAGATACACTCCAAACATCTTCCACCCCCTGAATATTTCTTATACTTTGTTGCCATTGACGAAAAGAGTTAAAAAAAGAAATGGAAAACATACTG
Source organism: Bacteroidota bacterium (assembly GCA_046303015.1). Taxonomy (GTDB): domain Bacteria; phylum Bacteroidota; class Bacteroidia; order Chitinophagales; family Chitinophagaceae; genus Lacibacter. The sequence goes on from JBKCGY010000267.1 coordinate 2,114, forward strand.
TCCGTCTGTATACCCAGCAGCAATAAATTGCCTTCTTCCCCGAACTGTTGCCGAAAAGACTGATATTGCAAATAAGCCGGATGATCGGTTGGGATGGCTTTTGAAAATTCATAACTCAACTGTATCCGGGAAGCAACAAAACCCATATACCCGGTAAACAAAGCCAGTAATATCAATAGCAAAACACGATACTTTAAAACGACTGCGCCCAAACGATACCACATAATGGAAAAATTTTAGCAAAGAAACAGTATTCAACCCAGCGAAAAAACTAATCCCCCATTTTTCGATACTTGCATTATTCAGTTAATTTTGAGTCATGCGATATCTCATTACCTTAATTTCCGCTGCCATATTCTTTATACAGACGGATTCGAGTGCACAAATACAAAGTATTGGCGGCTGGAGAGAACATCTGGAATTTGGACCTGCAAAGGAGATCGTTTTTTCAAACAATAAATTTTATGTCGCTTCCAAATGGGGCATCTATTCAGTAGATTATGAAGACAGAATTATTGAACGTTATACCAAAATCAATGGATTAAACGATCTGGGCATCAGATCAATCGGGTATCACACCGGCACAGAGAAGTTACTGATCGCTTATGAAAATAGCAATCTCGATGTAATGTACAGAAATGACATTATTAATATCCCCTATATTTTTAAAAGCAATGTGTCGGGCAACAAAACGATCAACCGAATCTTCATGCGAGGTGATCTCGCTTATTTAGCAGCCGGCATGGGTGTGTTTGTAGTCGATATGAAAAAATATGAGATCGCTGCAACCTGGCCTATGGGAAATGGCGGAAAAAATATATCTGTATCTGGGATTACAGCAGATAACAATTTTTTTTATGCGGCAACGGAAGAAGGCCTGAAACGATTGCCGGTCAATAATTCCTTTCCTGAAAATTTTTCTAATTGGCAAATACTCGGTACTGATGTTGGATTGCCCGACGGGAGAACTGACAATGTAATGCTTCAAAACAATGTCGTATTTGCTCAGTACGATAACCAACTTTACAAGCTATCAGCAAACGGTTGGGTAAAAGTGTATGAAGACGACTGGAAGTGGGTGAAAACAACTGCTGCAGAAAATAAAATTCTGATCACTCAACAAAAAGATAATTACGATCGGAGAAGAATAGCGATTTATAACATCAGCAACAACACTACACAGATCATTGAAGACAACGGACAATTAAATAAACCGCTCGATGCTACCGCATTCAATAATGCGATCTATATATCAGATGAAATTAAGGGAGTAGTGATTAAAGACGGGGATTCTTTTGAAAACATATCGATCAATTCACCTTTTGGACCATTGGATGGTGAAATGATCTTTCAAAATAATAAGTTATATGTATGCGGAGGCAGTATCAATTCAGCATGGAACTATTTATACAATCGATCCGGTTTCTTTGTGTATGAGAATAGTAACTGGAAAGGATATAACCGCATGACACAACCCTGGATGGACACACTACTGGATATCATAACCATTGCTGTTGACCCCTCCGATGAAACCATTTATGCCGGCTCCTACAGCGGCGGACTAGGTCAAAGTGATGGAAGTGTAATCAATGGAGGCGGATTGATTGAGATAAGCTCCAACAGTTACAAAATTTACAAACAGAATACACCTATTGAAAAAACGATTGGTGATAATAGTTATCGGGTAAGCGGACTGGCATTTGACAATGATAGAAATCTATGGTTCAGCAATTTTGGAGGAGAAAGAAATTTTGGGGTCAAGAAAGCGAACGGCACCTGGGCTAAATTCAGTGTGCCATTTATAATTAATGATAATATGGTTGGAGGAATTCTGATTGACGATTATAATCAGAAGTGGATTCAGGTGCCTCAAGGAAATGGTATATTCTGCTATAATCATGGGGCTTCTATTGATAATACCAACGATGACAGATGGAAATGGCTGAAGGTAGGAAAAGGCAACGGCAATCTTCCGGGCACGCTGGTACAGGCAATGGCAAAAGATAAAGATGGTTTTATATGGTTGGGTACCGACAAAGGCATAGGCATTATACAATGTCCGGGTGAAATTTTTACATCCAATGGCTGTGAAGCCTTTCAGCCCGTAATCCAGCAAGGCAATTTTGCAGGGCTTTTATTCGGAAACGAAGAAGTACGGGCCATTGCAGTAGATGGGGCCAACCGAAAATGGGTAGGCACCAAAAATGGAGTTTGGCTGATTAGTCCGGATGGAGAAAAAGTTATCGAAAGATTCACAGAAGAAAACAGTCCGCTTTTAAGTAACATCATCAATAGAATCGCGATCGACCCTGTTTCAGGTGAAGTGTTTTTTTCGACCTTCAAAGGAATTTGTAGTTACCGAAACACGGCCACAGAAGGAAAAGTAAGTCATGAAGAAGTATTTGTTTTCCCTAACCCCGTTCCATCCAACTATAATGGCCAGATAGGCATAAGAGGCCTTGCGGCTAATTCATATGTAAAGATCACTGAGCTGAATGGGAGACTGGTATATCAGACACAAGCCCTGGGAGGACAAGCTATTTGGAACGGCAAAGACTACACAGGACGCCGGGCATCTACTGGTGTTTATCTGATACTGGCAACCGATCAAACCGGTATCGAGAAAGTAGCGGGTAAAATTGTTTTCATAAAATAAGAAGTATTTATTGTCACAAGTATTGCATAAAACGAAAGGTATTGTTTTACGGGTCACGAAATATGGTGAAACAAGTCTGATTGTACTTATCTACACTGAACAATTCGGGATCCAGACCTATCTGATACAAGGAGTACGCTCCTCTTCTGTTAAAAGATCATCACAGGCAAATTATTTTCAGCCCGGAGCCATACTGGATCTTGTGGTATATCACCACGAACAGAGAACATTGCAAAGAATCAAAGAATACAAATGGGCCTATCTGTATGAATCCTTACTTTTTGATGTGATTAAAAACTCAATGTTATTATTTATCATCGAATTAATCAGTAAAACCATTAAGCAGCCGGAAAGTAATGCGAATCTCTTTGCTTTCCTGGAAGAAGGCTTATTATGGTTAGATAAACATAGCATAGAAGAAAGCGCCAGTTTCCCTATATATGTATCTATTCATCTGTGTTCGTTTTTAGGATTTCAGATGCATACAAACGGCAACCCAGATCATCAGATTTTTCATATATCTGATGGTAAATTTTCAGAAGAAACATCCTTGAATAGTATTTTCTTTGAAGGAGAATCTGTGATGTTGCTAAAAGAGCTGATGCAGGTTATGCATCCCAAGGATCTGACAGAGATTCCCCTGAACAGGAAGCACAGGCATGAGATCCTTGAAATGATGGCAGTTTATTACAGAGCACACATACCCGAATTCGGACAAATGAAAACACTACCGATACTGAAACAAATATTAAACTGATTACGATCACAACATCCGTGCTGAAGAATCCAAATCATTACTCAGCACTACAACACCAGGTTTCTTGCCCTTTTCAAAACTGCCCAGATCGGATTCCCAGTTTAGCGCACGCGCACCATTTAACGTTGCCATTTGCAATAAAGAGGCCAGTGGAATGTTTTTTTCGTGAGACAATAATCGAATTTCGCTCGCTATGGATAATTGCCAATTACTGCTGTAACTATCTGTTCCCAAAACTAAATGACAATTCTTTTGCTGAAACAATTCCACATCAGGCAACCGATTTTCAATATATAAATTGGCTGAGGGACAAAGACAATATACCAGCGACAATCCATACTGAATGGCATAATCATTCGCCCACATAATATCCGCTTCGGGCATATACGTATTATGTATCAAAAATATTTTCTGACTCTTTGTAAAATAAGGAAGTACCGATCGAATACTACTCTTTCCCGTAATGGGAAATGGAGAAGTATCCATTCCAAAAACCTTAAAAAGTTTTAGATAATCACCTCCCCCACTTTGATACAATTCATCTTCAGCAGGATGCTCCTGGTTGTGCATGGAAATGATCTGCCCTTCCGTAAGATCATTGATCATTTCAAAAGTTTTAGGCGAAATTGTATAGGGCGCATGGGGTACCAAAACTGAGCGATGTGGAAGTTCTGAACGGCGTAAAGCCTCATTAAGTTGATGACAAACCTCTTTGTAGTGACTCACTTCCTGCGAGGCTTTTTCATCCTTCATACTAAGTACTTCCACAAAGTTCTGCCAACGGATTTTACTCCTGCTTTTAACTGAAGCTGTATCTGCTGTATTGCCGATATCTCCTACCGCAACAATGCCGTTTTTATACATTTCCTCTTCGGCATCCTGGATTGCCCGATCGATCATTTCCCTCGGAAAATCTCTTTTAGTAACGACTAAACAAAGAAAATCGATGAGACCCGTGTGGGGTGGGATCACTCCCTTCAGATGACTTAATTCCAGATGACAATGGGCATTGATAAATCCGGGTGTAAGGATGCCCTCATGGTATTCTATACCCTCGCCGGCATCCTGTACAGAAACCAAATCTATAATTTTGCCGGACGTATCCGTAATAAGTACTGTGTTTTCTCTGAATGTATAACCATCAAATAAACGCGTAGCACTGAATTTTCTGTAAGCCACCTGAATTGATTTACTTTTGCGAACCGGAGATTAAAGACAAAGATACATTCCGGAACCACTGATATGTTAGATAAATTAGAAGCCCTGCAGGCACGATTTGATGAAATAGGTATCGCGCTTACAAATCCGGAGGTAGTAAGCGACAATAAACGTTTTTCTCAACTCAGTAAAGAATACCGCCAGCTGGAGAAGATCGCAATTGCCCGGAAATCATTATTACAGTTATCCGACGATATACAGACATACAAGGAGGCTCTTCATAGTAGTGATCCAGAATGGAAGGAATTAGCCAAAGAAGAATTACCCCCTCTTGAAGAAAAAAAAGAAGCACTGGAAAAAGAGATTCGTCAGATGTTGATCCCTAAAGATCCTCAGGATGATAAAAATGCCATTCTGGAAATACGTGCCGGAACAGGCGGAGATGAAGCCAGTCTTTTTGCCGGCGATTTACTGAGAATGTATATCAAGTATTGTGAAAAACAAGGCTGGAAAACCGCCGTACTTAGCGAAAATGAAGGAACAGTTGGGGGATACAAAGAAGTACAACTGGAAGTAACAGGGGATGACGTATATGGAACCCTCAAATTCGAAAGTGGAGTGCACCGGGTTCAACGGGTACCGGCTACGGAAACCAGCGGACGCGTACATACTAGTGCCGCCACAGTGGCGGTAATGCCGGAAGCAGAGGAAATAGACTTTGAATTGAAAGAAAGCGATGTAAAAATGGAAACGGCACGAAGCGGTGGAGCAGGCGGACAGAATGTAAATAAAGTGGAAACCAAGGTTATGCTTACCCATCTCCCGACGGGAACAGTTGTAATTTGTCAGACAGAAAGAACGCAGCTTGCCAATCGCGAAAAAGCCATGCAAATGCTACGCACCAAATTATATGAAGAACAAGTACGCAAGCAAGAAGAAGAGATCGCCCGACAGAGAAAAAGCCTCGTAAGTACCGGCGATCGTTCGGCGAAGATCCGTACTTATAATTTTCCTCAGGGCAGAGTTACTGATCACCGTATTGGACTCACACTATACAATCTAGATGCCGTATTAAATGGTGAAATAGAAGAATTAATTGAAGCCTTACAGGTAGCAGAAAATGCAGAGAAGTTGATGCAGGAGAACAATAGATAAGTTCTCTAAGCATAATTGGATTAGGGTAAAACCTGTACATCCATAAATAGATACCTGTATTTGCAAATTTTTAACGTGTCGAATATAACAAATTGAGCAAAATATCGTCTTAATTGCAGTAGTAAAATATTTTTCTCATAAGCAGTTAGTTTTGGTTGCGGCCCCGATTTTCATCGGGGCCTTTTTTATGCCAAAACATTAACAATTCTTGAACACCGGAAGCCGAGTAGATAAACGAAATTTGTATGAGAATTTAAATTTTTCTCATAAGCAGTTAGTTTTGGTTGCGGCCCCGGTTTCCACCGGGGCCTTTTTTATTTCAGCACTTCTGCCAACTTATTATCCAACGTCGTTCCTCTCAGATTATCGGCAACGACTTTTCCCTGAGGATCAATCAAAACATTATAAGGTATACCCATAAACCCATAAAGATTAACCATAGGAGAATCCCAAAACTTCAGATCAGATACATGCTGCCATGTTAATTGATCTTCACTGATCGCTTTCAACCAATCTTCTTTGGTCTTATCCAATGAAACCCCCAACACAGTAAAATTCTTTTGCTGATACTTTTTGAAAGCAGCTACTACATTTGGATTTTCTTCACGGCATGGCCCACACCAGCTGGCCCAAAAATCAATTAAAACATATTTCCCTTTTAAGCTGCTCAGAGAAAACATCTTACCCTCAGGATCCGGCAAATTAATTTCTGGGGCTAACACGCCTGGCTTAATAGGCTTATTCCTTTCCTTCTCTTGCATTTTCGTCATCATATCTCGATAATCTTTCACGACCATTGCCACACCACTGTGTTTGGGGAATCTCTTCTGTAGTTGATTTAACATCACTTCTGCCTCTTTCACATCCTCTCCCATATTCATAGATGCCGCAAACAAACTGATAACCGGACTTTCGTCTGTCTTTGCCGTATTCATGACATAAGATTTAAATGAACGAAGTTTTTGCTCTTGTTCAACCTGAAGCAATATGGCCATACTATCTGTAAGTGCTTCTGTGGTATCTTTTGCGGAGAGTTGTATCTGTAAGGTGGTAAGCGAATCCACAAACACCCTAAGGCGCTCTGATGCCGGCGAACCTTTAAACCGAAACGAGGTCGGCTTGCCCCATTCTCCCGTGATCTCAATATTATTTTTATCGTTAACAATAAAAAACAAAGGAGCACCCCCCAATTCCGGCATGCGAACCTGTAACAATGACTCTTCCGTGGTTTTTCCTTTAAATGAAAACTTACCATCCTTTACCGTCACGCTGTCTATAACCTGGGGAGGCGCATTATTAAAAGATATCAGTTCAAGATATACAGAGGTGTTGGGCGCTGATTTGATGTCAGCACGTACACTAAAAGACCTTCCAGCATCTCCGGAACAGGAAAATAATGTGATGGCAATTGTAAGAATAATGAATGATCTGACCATAAGTAAAAAATGATAAATGAAGATAAATGTTACTGGTTTTATAACTTCTGAATTTTATTTCTGTAAATGATTCGAAATAAGTTGATTCAACAGTTTGGGATCGGCTTTACCTTTAGACAACTTCATCACTTCTCCCACAAATAATCCAATAAGTCCTTTTTTCCCTTTTTGGTATTCCTGTACTTTGGCAGGCATACTATTCAACACCTGCTCAATCAGATCATTCAGCATGTCCTCATCTCTTTCCTGTATGAGATTCAAGGATGATGCCAGCATTTGAGGACTACCTCCTTCTTTAACAAGAATCGGAAATAATTTTTGAGAGGCTACAGAATGACTTACGCTGCCTTGTTCGATCAGATCAATTAATGTCACTAATATTTCAGGCGTAAAGGGAAGTTGATTGATGCTAATCTCATTTTCATTTAAATGGGACTTTAGAGGGCCCAACATCCAGTTTGCTATTTGCTGATACTGTTTACTCAATTTAGCAGATGATTCAAAATAAACCGTCCAATCATTCTCTGCAGCAATACGTGCAGCATCTTTTTCATGAATGGCATATTGCTGAACCAGTCTTAGTTTTCGCTCAGCTGGTAATTCGGGAAGTGATTTTTTTATGGCATCTTTAAAAACTTCGGTCACAACAAAAGCCGGCAGATCGGGATCTGTAAAATAACGGTAATCATTCGCATCTTCTTTGGTGCGAATGGAAAAAGTTGTTTCTGTATCCGGATCAAATCCTCTGGTCTCCTGCTTTATTTTCTCTCCTCGCTCTACGAATTCAATCATACGCTTGACTTCAAAATCGATCGCTTTTCTTAAGTATCTAATCGAATTCAGGTTCTTTACCTCCGCTTTGGTACCCAATTCTTTTGATCCAATCGGACGAATAGAAATGTTGGCGTCGCAACGCATGCTACCCTCTTCCATATTACCATCACATACACCCAGATAACGAACCAGATTTCTTAGTTCTGTAAAATACGCTGCTGCCTCTTCTCCATTATGCAAATCAGGCTCAGTAACAATTTCAACTAAAGGAGTGCCAGCCCTGTTATAGTCAATCGCAGAATAATCATCATATAAATCATGGATGCTCTTGCCGGCATCTTCCTCCAAATGAATCCGATTAAGTTGTACAACTCTTTCCCCTTCAGAAGTGGTGATCGTTACCGTACCTCCTTTACAAATGGGGGTGGTATGTTGACTAATCTGATAACCTTTGGGAAGATCAGGGTAGAAATAATGTTTACGCGCAAAATAATTCCGCTCTTCAATCTCGCAACCACAAGCCAGTCCCAAACGTATAGCCAGCTCAATCGCAGCCTCATTCAGTTTTGGTAAAGTGCCCGGATAAGCCAGACTGATCGGACTAATCTGAGTATTGGGTTCCGCGCCAAACGCAATCGGATCCGGACAAAAAAGTTTAGACTTTGTCAGCAATTGTGCATGCACTTCAAGGCCGATGACTGCTTCGTATTTATCGGAGTAATATCCCATAATGAGGGCGTAAAATTATTTGATTTCACTGAGAGTAAGACAAGAAACTATCACAACACTATATCCTGCAGCAATGTACTCTTATCCGGATAATCCGTATTGTAATGCAAACCACGACTTTCCTTTCTGAAAATAGCCCCTTTGGTAATGAGATATCCTACCGTTATCATATTTCTCAATTCCATGAGCTGCGGGGAGATCATCGTGTTTTTATACAGCGATTCCGTTTCTTCCCAAAGCAGATCCAACCGGCGAGCTGCCCGTTCCAAACGCACATTATTTCGCACAATACCTACATAGTCACTCATCACCTGCTGCAACTCTTTTAAACTTTGTGTGATAAGAATCATTTCACGGGGAGCTGATGTACCCTTGGCGTCCCATTCTGGAATAGATACTTTTATTTGTCGTTCTCGCTTCACGGCATCCACACTATCCAGATAACTTCTGTTGGCAAAAACCATCGCTTCCAGCAACGAATTACTCGCCAAACGATTGGCACCATGTAAACCTGTACTCGCACATTCACCTGCCGCATAGAGATTTTTAATAGAACTCCTTCCCCATGCATCTGTCTTGATACCCCCGCAACTGTAATGAGCAGCAGGTGCTACAGGAATCATATCTTTTGTAACATCAATACCCTGTTGCAAACAAGTCTGATAAATATTGGGGAAATGATGAAGAAAACGCTCGTGATCCATATGTCTGCAATCCAGCCACACATGTTCGGTACCGTGAATTTTCATTTCATTATCGATGGCTCTGGCCACAATATCGCGGGGCGCCAGATCTTTTCTGGTATCGTAGCGCTCCATAAAAGCCTCTCCCTTGTGATTACGTAAAATACCGCCATCGCCTCTCACCGCTTCGGTAATTAAAAATGCCTGTCCTTTTTGTCCGGCCTTATAGAAAGCCGTAGGATGAAACTGAATAAACTCCATATTCTCAATTCTCCCTTTGGCCCGATACACCATGGCTACCCCATCACCGGTTGCAATGTTGGGATTCGTGGTAGTACGATAGACCTGTCCGTTACCTCCTGTTGCGAGTAAAGTAATGGTTGAACGAATGATATCAATATGATTGGTTTTTAAATTCAGTGCATACACGCCATAACACTGAACATCAGGAGTAGACTTTGTCACTAAAAATCCAAGATGATGTTGGGTGATGATATCCACTACAAAATAATCACAAGAAATCGTAACATTAGGCAACTTACTGATCTTGCTGAGCAACGCTCTCTCCATCTCCGCACCGGTCACATCTTTGTAATGTAAAATCCTGGACTCACTGTGACCGCCTTCTCGTCCCAATGCATAATCGCCGTCTTTTTCTTTGTCAAACCGAGCGCCCCATTCAATGATCTCCTGTACCCTTTGCGGACCTTCCTTGATGACCAGATCCACAATGTCAGGTTTACACAAACCATCGCCAGCTATATGGGTATCCTCAATATGTTTTTGAAAGGAATCATTTTCAGGATCATGCACCACGGCAATACCGCCCTGCGCATATTTGGTATTGGTTTCTTCTGTTTGAGATTTGGTAAGCACCCATATGGTTTTATCCGGACAGGCTTCTGCCACTTTGATCGCGTAGGTTAATCCTGCGATACCCGAACCAATCACTAAGAAATCTGTCTGCATATAACACATGAAAAATAAATCTTTTAAAAATAAAACTGCCAAAATCGTCATGTTGAGCGTCAGCGAAACATCTCTTTATCGAGGTATTCCCCTTTTGGAGATCCTTCGCATAGGCTCAGGATGACGCTTCCTTATTTATTTCTGGCAATCTCAAATAAAATTTAAGACGCGGTTACAGGTTCAACCCAGGCATCATAATCTTTTAAAAGTTGGATTAATTCCTGCACGGCCACGTCACTATCTATATTTCTTTTGACAATTTCTTTTCCTTTATACAATGTAATCTTTCCAACCCCGCTACCTACGTAACCAAAATCTGCATCAGCCATTTCACCCGGCCCATTCACGATACAACCCATAATAGCAATCTTAATTCCTTTGAGATGATTGGTAACCGCTCTGATCTTTGCTGTTGTTTCCTGCAGATCAAATAAGGTACGGCCACAACTGGGACAAGAGATATATTCTGTTTTGGAAATACGTGTACGAGTTGCCTGTAAGATGCCGAATGCCGTTTGATTGAGGAAACTTTCCGGAGAGGCAACGGATGTCTCTGAATAAATTCTTCCACTCAATTGATTCTTCGGATCATTGAATTGACGAATCGCATGTTGATCCATACTCAGCCAGATACCATCTCCCATACCATCCAGCAACAACGCACCGCATTCTGTCGCATAATGAATGAGATGCTCATCCGAGGTGGACCATTGACTATCCGTCATTAAAATGACGGGATTCATAATTTTTTGTTGAATGAATGTTGCCAACATAGTGCGAACACTCTGCATGGCATTGCGATTTTTACTGCTTACACAAACCACCACTGAAGGATCATTGGCAACAGCATCCAGAAAAGAATAATCATTAATGGGCGTTTCATCACTAAAACAATCCACCATCACAAAGTTGAGCGAAGGATCTTTGATTTCAGAATTGGCAAAACCGCT
>JBKCGY010000268.1:0-4405 GCA_046303015.1 Bacteroidota bacterium
CTTATTATGTTAGAGCATTGGATGAAGCGTCAAGGTCGCTGGTGGATATCAAGTATGACCCCAATAATCCAGCGCCTTTTTTGACACCCGGCAATATTTTTGAAGGTACCGGTCTGCGTCATGGCTGGAATGAAATGAAAATTGTGCCCGGACTTCATGCCAAAACAGGACTCCGTTTTGATTACGGAAGGTTTAATGAACTGGTCTCTGCTATTGAAGTTGGGCTGAATACGGAATATTATTTTAAGGATATTCCGATTCTAATCAACAATGATCCCCGAAAATTTTTCTTTAACGCCTATGTGGCTATTCTGATTGGTAAAAGAAACTAAACTATCTTTGCCACTCATTTGTTGATGCATCATGAGTTGTTCCGGCGGTACTACGGTTACAGATAATCATCCAGAAAAAATCAAGAAGCCAGACTGGCTAAGGGTACGTTTGCCTATTGGTGAAAATTACAAACATGTAAGGGGTTTGGTCGATACGCATAAACTGCATACGATCTGTGAAAGTGGTAACTGTCCGAATATGGGTGAGTGCTGGGGAGCGGGTACTGCTACTTTCATGATTTTGGGAAATATATGTACGCGTAGCTGCGGTTTTTGTTCGGTGGCAACGGGTCGGCCTGATCCGGTAGATTGGGATGAACCGCAAAGGGTAGCAGAAGCGATACACCTGATGAAAGTGAAACATGCGGTTATTACTTCGGTTGATAGAGATGAACTGCCTGATGGTGGAAGTACGATATGGTATAATACAATTAGGGCTGTAAAACAATTAAACCCGGAGACTACCCTGGAAACTTTAATCCCAGATTTTAAAGGAAACACAGAACAGGCGCAACGGATTGTGGAAGCCCATCCCGAAGTGGTATCACATAATATTGAAACGGTTGAAAGATTGACACGCCAGGTTCGGATACAGGCGAAGTACTGGAGAAGTATGGAGATTCTGCATTATCTGAAATCAAAAGGAATGCGTGTGAAAAGCGGCATCATGCTGGGATTAGGGGAAACGAAAGATGAAGTGGTGCAAACCATGAGAGATCTATATAATAATGGCGTGGATGTTATCACAATAGGACAATATCTGCAACCTACTAAAAAACATCTCGAAGTTCAGCGTTTTGTCCATCCGGATGAATTTGCCGAATATCGTGAGATCGGTTATTCATTGGGATTAGATTATGTGGAAAGCGGACCATTGGTAAGATCTTCTTATCATAGTGAAAAACATGTCATCCCCGGTTATGGGAAAATGAAGTGGGAAGAGGAGAAAATGATGAGGGTACAAGGTCAATCCAGCCATTGATGGATATGATTCTTAAAAAAGGCAGCCACTTCTTCTGTGGCTAGTTGATCAAATTCTTCATAGAATGCACTGATGCCTGAAAAATATTCAGGTTGATAAAGTACAATTACATCATCTGCTGCATCTTCGAGTTTTACTACGGCATCATGAGGAGCGACCGGAATGGCAACTATAATTTTTACGGGATCTTTCTTTCTGAGATGTCGGATAGCGGCCAACAAGGTATGACCGGTGGCAATTCCATCATCTACAATGATGATATGCTTATTTCTGATATCCATTTTGTCTGTAGGGTCATGAATAATCATCTTCATTTCTGTGAACCGATCCCTAATTCCTTTTACTGCTGATTGGATATAGGGATCAGATAAAGTCTGATCGGCGCCCAATAAAACTTCTGTTTCGGTAACCGCTCCAATGGCCATTTCCGGACTGAAGGGATGCCCGATTTTTTTTACCCAAACAAGACCAAGTGGCCAGTGCAACGCATGAGATATTTCATGGGCCACAGGGATTCCTCCTCTGGGGATGCCCAGTACAATTCCGGGGAATGACTTGTAACTAACCAATTTTTCAGCTAATTCCCTTCCTGCTGTTTTACGGTTCTGAAATCTTTTCATTTTATGTATTTGTATTCTATCTGCTATATTATTCAAACTTATAGCCAATTAAAATGACGATTCTCATTCAAAGGAGGGAAAGGGATCAGATAAAGTTAATTCCTTGTAAAAACAAGGATTTTTGGTATTTTCGACCGCCTGTTTTCTATAATCTTCGTACATTCATCGGCGAAAAAAATGAACCCAATGTATATGAATAAAGCGTTTCTTTCTATTCTTTCTTTTTCAATGCTGCTTAGTTTCGTGTCTTCTGCTCAACGTTTCCCGGATATGGTAAAGGTTGAAGGGGGTACCTTCACAATGGGAAGTGAAGAAATTCGGGATCCAAAAGATACAACGGCAACCCCTTTGCATCAGGTGACCGTAAAAACTTTCAGTATCGGCAAAACAGAAGTAACGGTTGCACAATGGAAAGCCTATTGCACGGCAACCAGCACACGTATGCCGGTAGAACCTGCATGGGGATGGATCGATAATCATCCGATTGTAAATGTGAGCTGGGATGAAGCGGTTGCTTATTGCAAGTGGCTTAGCGGTCAGACCGGGAAAAAATACCGTCTGCCAACAGAAGCTGAATGGGAATATGCGGCCAGAGGAGGAAATAAAAGCAGTGGCTTCATATTTGCCGGCGGCCAGGCCGTGTATAAATACGGATGGTTTGAAGAAAACAGCAACTCCACTTCTCAGCCGGTCGCTAAGAAAAGAGCTAACGAATTAGGTTTATTCGATATGAGTGGAAATGCATTGGAGTGGTGCCACGATTGGTGGGGGGGCTATAAAGATAAAAGTGAAACAAACCCACAGGGGCCGGATAATGAAGGTTTCTTTAAAGTAATACGTGGAGGTAGCTGGAACTTTAGTTTTAATGATTGTCGTGTTGGTACGAGAGATTTCTTTAGTCCTGATGGTCATCATAACGATTTTGGTTTTCGTGTAGCCATGGATGAAGGAGCTTCCACAGGTAACTGATATTTCGGTTGCTTTCCAAATCATTCTTTCGTAAATATATTCACGCCTTATCCCCGACGAGTTGTTCGGGGATTTTGCTTTTTAATTTTCCTTTAATTTGCACCCATGCAAGTATATCATGATCTGCTGCGACATATATTATCCAATGGAACGCAAAAGACCGACAGAACTGGTACAGGTACTATAAGTGTCTTCGGATATCAAATGCGTTTTGATTTATCAGAAGGCTTTCCGCTTGTTACTACCAAAAAAGTACATCTAAAAAGTATCATTCACGAACTTTTATGGTTTCTGAAAGGCGAAACCAATATTGCTTATTTAAAAGATAATGGGGTTAGTATTTGGAATGAATGGGCCGATGAGAATGGAGAATTAGGACCTGTTTACGGAAAACAATGGAGAAGCTGGGAAGGGGCTAATGGAGTAGTGGTGGATCAGGTAAAGGATTTAATTGATCAGATTAAAAAAAATCCGGATAGCAGAAGATTGATCATCAGCGCATGGAATGTTGCCGATCTGCCTAAGATGGCACTCATGCCATGCCATTCTCTTTTTCAGTTTTATGTGGCTGATGGTAAACTCAGTTGCCAGCTCTATCAACGAAGTGCGGATGTTTTTCTGGGCGTTCCTTTTAATATTGCCTCCTACGCTTTACTTACGATGATGATTGCGCAAGTATGTGATCTGGAGCCGGGAGATTTTGTGCATACATTCGGAGATGTGCATATCTATAATAATCATATCGAACAGGTCAATTTACAGTTGAGTCGTACTCCTTACCCTTTGCCTCAAATGAAAATTAATTCTGATGTGAAAAATATTTTTGATTTTAAGTTTGATGATTTCACGCTAGAAAATTATCTATCACATCCTGCCATTAAAGCGCCGGTAGCCGTATAACACTTTAGCAATGAATACGATTATTTCACTTATCGTTGCCGCCGGAACCAACAATGCAATTGGGAAAGACAATCAATTGCTCTGGCATTTGCCACAGGACCTTAAATTTTTCAAGAACACTACCTGGGCTATGCCAGTGATTATGGGTAGAAAGACTTTTGAATCGGTAGGTCGAAAAGCTTTGCCCGGCAGATTGAATATCATCTTATCCAAACAAGCGAATGGTATTGCTGAAACGGATTTGTTGAAGACGGCTAAAACCCCTGAAGAGGCTTTACAGATCGCAACCGATTTTGGCACGAAAGAGATTTTTATTGCAGGGGGTGCGCAAATTTATAAGTTATTTTTCCCAATGGCTCAACGTATCTATATGACTCGCGTGGAAACAGTACCTGAGGCAGATACTTTTTTCCCAGAATTCGATACGAACGAATGGAAGATGCAACAAAAAACTGATTTCACTGCGAATGAAAAACATAAATCTCCTTTTTCCGTTCAAATATGGGAGAGGATTTAAGAGACGATGTTCTTGGTTGCTAGTTGTAACTCAACAAACATAGCCCCCACAACTATAAACCCACAACCTACTACTCCCCACTTTA
>JBKCGY010000269.1:0-3010 GCA_046303015.1 Bacteroidota bacterium
CCATAGAAGAAAATGCAGAGAATCTAGCATTGGTGTTCATTGGCGGAGTGAATTACTATAGCGGACAATTATTCGATATGCAGACTATTACTGCTGCTGCGCAGAAAGCAGGTGCTTATGCAGGATTTGATCTGGCACATGCAGCAGGTAATGTTCGATTGCAACTGCATGATTGGAATGTGGATTTTGCAACCTGGTGTTCTTACAAATATTTGAATAGTGGTCCGGGTGGTGTGTCGGGTGTATATATTCACGAGCGCCATGCAACGAATACTTCTATGCCACGATTTGCAGGATGGTGGGGACAAGATAAGCAAACACGTTTTGTAATGGAGAAAGGTTTTCATGCTATTCCTACTGCTGAAGGATGGCAGTTGAGTAATGCACCGGTATTATCCATGGCAGCACACAAAGCCTCTCTCGATATTTTTGAAGCTGCAGGATGGGAACGATTGCATAATAAACGAGAGCAGCTGTCTGCCTATTTACATTTTGTCTTGACGGAGGTTAATGCTTCGTTTAAAGATCCAGTATTGAAAGTGATTACTCCTGATGATCCAGCAAAAAGAGGATGTCAGGTTTCGATGTTAATGTTAAGAGACGGCAAAAAAATATTCAATGAATTAACGGCAAAAGGTGTGATTGCCGATTGGCGTGAACCGAATGTGATTCGTGTGGCACCCGTACCATTGTATAATTCATTTGAGGATATTTATCGTTTTGCCCAAATATTATTTGATGTATTGAAAGATGGGTAATAAGTCAAAGGTCAAAACTCAAAACCATTTCTATCCCGTCATGTTGAGCTTTAGCGAAACATCTCACTTTACAAAGCCTTCTTTAAAAGGAGATCCTTCGCTTTCGCTCAGGATGACGCTTCTTACTTTTTTTCAAGAAAAAGAAAGTAAGAATAAAAAAAAGACAATTTTTAGGGAAATTGCATTTTTAAGATTGATAAGAAAAGAATAATGAAAAAACAAATCATCATCATCGGCGCCGGATTGGTAGGATCTCTGCTGTCAATTTATTTAAGCAAGAGAGGATATGCTGTGCGTGTATATGAGCGCCGTGGAGATATGCGTAAAGAAGAAATGCGAGCGGGCAGATCCATTAATCTGGCCTTAAGTGACCGGGGATTACTGGCATTGGAGAAAGTTGGACTGGCAGATGCGATTAAAGAGATATCTATTCCTATGCACCGTCGTGCTATCCATCATCTTGATGGGAGCATGGCCTATCAGCCTTATGGTAAAGAAGGACAGTATATTAATTCTGTTTCCAGAGGCACCTTGAATATGCGACTGATGGATCTGGCTGAGGAACATGGTGTACAGATATTTTTCAACCATCGCTGCAGTTCGATTGACTGGAAGACCAAAGAAGTTTCTTTTGATAACACTGATAATGATGAAATCATAAAAGATCAGTCGGATTTGATTTTTAGTTCTGATGGTGCCTTTTCCGCAGGACGCATGCAGCACATGTTGCATCAGGATCGGTTTGATTACCATCAGTTTTATATTGATTGCGGATATAAAGAGCTGACGATTCCCCCTAATGAAAATGGGGATTTTGCGATGGAGATCAATGCGCTTCATATCTGGCCACGGAAAGATTACATGCTCATCGCTTTGCCAAATCTCGATAAGACATTTACCTGTACTTTATTTTTCCCCTTTGAAGGACCTGCTTCTTTTGATCGTTTGAAAACAGAGGATGATGTTCGTGTTTTCTTCGAGGAAAATTTTGCAGATGCGGTTCCTCTGATGAAAGACTATATACATGAATTTTTTAATAATCCTACGTCATCACTTGTTACAGTAAAATGTAGTCCCTGGATAAGGGAAGATTATTTTGCTTTGATAGGTGATGCGGCTCATGCTATTGTTCCCTTTTTCGGGCAAGGCATGAATTGTGGATTTGAAGATTGTCGGGTGCTGGATGAATTAATCGAAAAACATCAGGATAACTGGCATACTATTCTTAGTGAATATCAGCGTTTACGAAAACCTGATGGAGATGCGATTGCTGATTTAGCTATTCAGAATTTTACGGAAATGCGTGATAAAACTGCTGATGCGAAATTTCTATTGCAGAAAAAAATAGAGGCCATTTTAAACGATAAATATCCTAATGAATGGATACCGGCTTATTCACTGGTGACTTTTAGTCCGCAGGTACGCTATAGTGAAGCCCTTCGAAGAGGGCGCCGTCAGGAAGCAATTATGCGCCAGTTTATGGACATGCCGGATATTGCAGAAAGATGGGATGACGCTGAATTGCATGAACAAATTATCTATCAATTAATTAACAATTAATAATTATTAATTAATAATATACGGCATTGAATTCCTGATACAAATCACTGCTTCATATTTTATACGTCATTATTCGATATTTTTTCATCAGATAGTTTTGTTGAATAATTCTTTAAGATCTGTGATTGCATAGATGTTTAAAGACATTCTTAATCAATAAAATTAATCAATATGAAAAATCTTTTATTACTGGTTTCGTTTTTAGTATTTAATATATTTCATTCATTTGCTCAAGACAAAGGATATATAGCTATTTCAGTGGGGCCTAGTTTCCCTACCGGCGATTTTGCCAGCAAGGATATGGATAATGAATCCGCTGGTTTTGCTAAAACGGGAGCGATATTTGATCTCTCTTTTGCTTATAAAATTGGCAAAAATTTTGGAGTGACAGCACTATTGCGCGGACAATCAAACAAGGTCGATGCTCAGGCTATTGCTGATGAGGTATCTAAGCAGTTGACTAGTGACATAACAGGAACAGTTAGAACGAGCTCATGGGGAGTAGGCGGGTTTTTAGTGGGCGGTTATGGATCATTTCCAGTCGCAAAGCAATTAAGTTTTGACTCTAGATTAATGGCCGGATTTATCTCGGCAACTTCTCCAGATATGACAATTAACTTAAGTGGTACCGGTGGTTCCGGATGGGTAAAACAAAATACTGCATCAGGTACTGCCTTTGCTTACCTCTTAGG
>JBKCGY010000270.1:0-11385 GCA_046303015.1 Bacteroidota bacterium
GTGAATCTGGAAAACCGAAATCTAAGCAGTTGAATTTGCCTAGCCCGCTACAATGTATCGCCAATGCCAAATCGGGAAGTCGTTGTAAAAGAACGACGAAAAGTGCTAACCAGAAATGTTTTCAGCATGGCGGATATTGATAATTAGTAGTTTTCTTGTATTTTCATTTATTGTTTTTGATTAACTTAAATTATTTGTAATTGACTTTAATATCAGTCATTTTTACTTTTACTATTAATTATTTCATATATCCTTTTAAAACCTGTTCGATGAAAAGACTTTTACACGTAATCTTGGGTCTTATTGTATCCTTTCAAATTAAGGCATTAGATCCTTCTCATTTTACGATAAGCAGAATTACTGCCCCATATTTTATTGTAGATGGAAATCTTGAGACTACTATAACAACTGCTTATGTAGGATTTGAAATAAAAAATACAAGTGCTGTTACATACTCAGGTCTTGTATTTTCTATTCCATCCATTGGCACATCTGTTTCTGGGCTTAACTATAATATATTGTCACCATCAAGTAGAGAAGTAGTGGTAGGGTCACTTGCGCCCAATACATCAAAAACATGTTATTTCTATGTTACTTATCCGGCTGATGTAACGCCAGTTGCTACTTTCAATGTTCGGTTACGCGATCTTACTGTTATCGATAAGACGCAATCCTTTAATATAAGAAATCGTTCATCCATAAGTGCCAATGCAGGGGGAATTGCCACACAGGCTTTTGCCAATCAGGATGCCTTAGGAGGTCTAATCATTGATACAGTAACTTATACAGTGGGTAATGTTCGCAATGGTGATGAGACTGATTTTCAGGTTGCTGTTTCAAATCAGTTTGACCCAACAAAGATGGAGTTGCTGTCTACAGCTGTTGTACAAAGCAATGTTCCTGGTATACCGGCAGGTGCTACAGATAGTTTATATTTTATTTCAGGTAACGGAAGTGCTGGAGCATCCATTAAGGTTGTATTTAGATTTCGAATAAAATCTTTTGGATTCACCAATTTTCTTTTACCATGTGCTGGTGCTACCAGCGGATCAACAAACTATAAATACCAATTGAATTCAAGTTTGGGCAATGGCAGTCCGGTTACGGTAACTTCTTCAGCAAATCCGTTGATATTAAAAAAATATTCTGATAAGGTGAATTATCTGCTTTGTGAAGAAGCTACATTTAGGGTTTCGGTAAAAAACCCGGGAACAGTTGATGTTTCTATTGATAGTTTAGTTGATCAATTACCTGCTGGTTTTACCTATCAATCTCTTACTATTGCAAGCGGTGTTACAACTGATAATTCCGTTTCGTATCCATCTGCCGGATCAACCACTGCCTTAAAATATGTTGGGGGGGTAGATTTGAGCTCAGTTGTTTCATATCGAATACCGGCAGGTGAT
Source organism: Bacteroidota bacterium (assembly GCA_046303015.1). GTDB lineage: Bacteria > Bacteroidota > Bacteroidia > Chitinophagales > Chitinophagaceae > Lacibacter. Next base: position 1,407 of record JBKCGY010000270.1, read on the forward strand.
TCGATACAGTTAATATATACAGCAACTGCTCCGTGTACAATAGGGTCAAACTTGTCATCAACTGTTAGAGGATATGTTGGTTCTACTGAATTCGATAATGATCAGATTGTCGTTAATGTGGTTGAGTCATTACCTGTAAAATGGATCAATGTCAATGCAGCTCCTTTAGGTAGTGGGGTAAAATTATCATGGAAAGTAGTGGAGGATGAGGGACCTTTTGAATATACCGTACAGCATAGTCAATCGGGTACCGGTTGGGTAGATATAGGAAAGATAATTAGTGCCAATGCGGGATTGGCTACACTTTCCTATGAATTTATCCATCCGTCAATGTACAGAGGAGCTAATTTGTATCGAATTGTAGCGAAAGATCCAATGATGAAATTGAATATCAGCAGGGTGGTTGCCTTAAATAATAATAATAATGATAAAAAAATCCGTTTACTATCAAATCCTGTAGCTGATAATGTGATTCGGTTTATTGCCAACGAATCAGGATTTATAAATCTGATGAATTCCTCAGGGAATGTCATTTGGTCTGGATTTATATCCTCTGGTTATAATCAAATTTCATCACCGAATATTATCAAAGGGATTTACTGGCTAAGATCGGGAAAAAATCAAGAAGTTATTACAGTCCAATAGAAACATCTTAATATGTATAATTAAATGATTTATATTCGCCACTATCAAAGCCGAATATGAATTTCTTTTCAATTAATGCATTTATAAAAGGGTTGATTCTTTTGTGCAGACCGCATATTTATCTTTTTTGGTTACGCCATCTGACAAAAACTATATCTAATACCATTGAGCTATCAAAATGGATATCAAAACAAGAAAAGCATAATACATATAATGATTTTTATTCACCCTTAAGAGATTATGAAAAAAGATATAAGCTATATGAATATGTGGTTGATCGAAAAGAATTAAAAAATGAGCCCTTTGAATATCTTGAATTTGGTGTCTGCCAGGGAGCATCCTTTAGATGGTGGATGGAGCATTGCACTCACACACAATCTCGTTTTTTTGGATTTGATACTTTTGAAGGATTGCCGGAAAAATGGGGAGTATTTGCTAAGGGTGATATGTTCGCAAATATTCCTCAACTAAATGACGATCGAGGAAAATTTATTAAAGGGTTATTTCAGGAGACCTTGCCTTCATTTCTTGAACAGATACAACTCGATTCCAATAAGAGAAAAATAATTCATTTTGATGCGGATCTGTTTTCTTCTACTTTGTACGCATTAACAAGTTTGGCCCCTTATTTAAAAAAGGGTGATATTCTTTTGTTTGATGAATTCAATGTGCCCAACCACGAATTTTCTGCTTTTAAAATTTTCTGCGATACCTACTATTTTAAAACGGAATTAATAGCTGCCGTAAATAATTATTATCAGGTGGCTATGGTGATCAGTGATTGTCCGAATAAAATGAGAGTTATCTGATCAGCTGATTCATTTCTTTATAATGATAAATTTGTGTTCCTTTTTGGTTGTTTAATGCGGCTGAAAGCATGGACTTAGCTACAATTTCAGCTTTAACAGGCTTATAATTTCCTGGAAGAATGGAAGCGATTCTTTCCATTAATTTTCCGAAACTCAATTCTAGCCATCTTTTTTCTTTTCTTGCTCCGATTAAGAATGATGGCTGAAATATATGAATAGCCTGAAAGGGAAAAGTAGATACGATTTCATCTGTTTCCCCTTTCAATCTACTATAAAATATACGTGATTTTGGATTGGCAAGATGTGCCGACACGATTAGGAATTTGCTGTATCCGACTTTTACACCAAATCTTGCCGCATTAACCGGGATGTCAAAGTCAATCTGACGATATAGCTTTTTATCGTTGTTTACTTTCTTCATAGTTGTGCCTATGCAGGAGAAGATAAAATCTCCTGTACTCATTGCTTTTTCGAATTGCACCAAGTCATTAAAATCAATTATTTTTTCTTCCAGCTTAGGGTGATTATTGCCAATTGGTTTCCTGACAAGAATTGTGACCTTATGTATTTGTGGGTGATCCAGTAATATGTTGAGCAGATGAGATCCCACTAGACCAGACGCTCCAATCAATAACGCTGAATATGTTTGCATATAAATGGTATGTTTCAATAAAGAACAATATTAAGTTATAAATTTGAGTGATGAAGCGAGTCGTTTTTTTTCTGGTTTTTATGGTTTGGGCAATATCAAAAGTTAGAGCACAGGAGTTGTATGTTTTTTCAAATCCGGCTTCGAATATACCTGCCCGATCTTTAATGGTCAAAGCTATGGGTAAAACTATGGTTTCCTATCATAATCTGGAAAGAGAATATCGCATTTCACCTGAGGTCCAGGTGGGGTTACATAAAAATTTAATGGTAGCTGTAGGGGTAAGCTTTTCTGATATGTTTTTTCAGAATCAACAGCAGTTTGAGTCCTTTCGTTTTTATAGTAAATACAGGTTTCTGAGTAAAGATGATATTCATCGACATTTCCGGATGGCTGTTCATGGAAGTTATGCCTGGAGTAATAATCCGCTTGTATATCAGGAGATGAATATGGAGGGGGATAACAGTGGGTTGCAGACGGGTATTATTGCAACCGGCTTAATAGATAAGTTGGCTGTTTCAGGCGGGTTGTCGTATATGCAGCTTCAAAGGGGAGCCAGAAAAATCAATTTTGGCTTTCCGTTTTCACAACAGGCAATAACATATAATTTGTCGGCGGGATACCTATTGTTTCCCTTTACATATAAAGGTTATGAGCAGCTTAATGTGAATTTGTATTGTGAATTGTTGGGACAAAAAAATACGGACCTAAACACAGGGTTCATAGATGTGGCGCCCGCGATTCAGTTCATTATTGCCAGTAAAATGCGCATCAACGCGGGCGCCCGATACCAACTCAAAGGGAATGCCCATCGTATGGCCAATGAAGCCATTTATGTTTCACTGGAATACTATTTGTTGAATGTATTTAAGTAGCTGCGTCATGTTGAGCGTCAGTGAAACATCTCATTATCTTGTTGCATTCTCCATCCTGAGATCCTTTGCTTACGCTCATATTTTAATGTATAATCAATACAATAACGATAACAAAGACAACTACGACAACAAGATCATTCTCTTTGGATTTTGACTTTTGCCCTTTGACCTATTCTTACATCCTCTCCGGCACCTCAATACCCAATAAATTCATCCCATTAGATATAACTAACGCGGTAAAGGAGCATAATTGTAAACGCAATAGCTTTTTATTTTCACTTTCTGCATGTAAAACGGAATGCTGACTGTAAAAGCTATTGTAAACTTTAGCAACATTATATAAATAATTGGCAAGATGAGAGGGATCCTGCTCTAAACAAGATTGCTGTACAGCCAGAGGATAATTTTCCAATGCCACCAATAATTCCTTTTCCAGTGGCAATAAGGAATCTGAAATTTCTTTTCCTGTATCAATGTGTTCTTTTCTTAATATAGATTTGATCCTCGCATGTGTGTACTGAATAAAAGGACCGGTATGTCCATGAAAATCGATAGACTCTTCCGGATTGAAGATCATTTTCTTCTGAGGCCCAACTCTAAGTAAAAAATACTTAAGGGCACCCAGACTTAACATCCCATATAATTTACTTCTTTCTTCCTCGCTAAAATCATCAACCTTGCCTAACTCTTCCGTCTTCTGAGCCGCTACCCGTTCCATTTCATCCAGCAAATCATCTGCATCCACCACAGTGCCTTCCCGACTCTTCATTTTTCCGGTAGGCAATTCCACCATGCCATAACTTAAATGATGTATGCCATCAGCATAAGATAAACCTAATCTCTTACAGATCAGTTGCAGCACTTTCATATGATAGTTCTGTTCATCTCCAATAACATAAATATTAGTATTGGCTTTGAATTCTTGATATCTCAACTGAGCTAGTCCAATATCTTGCGTGATATAAACAGAAGTGCCATCTTTTCGTTGGACAATTTTTTCATCAAGCCCATCTGCGGTGAGATCAATCCATACACTACCCTCTTCTTTTTGATAAAACACATTCGTTTTTAAACCTTCTTCTACTGTTTTTTTGCCAAGAATATAAGTGTTGCTTTCATAGTAGGTTTTATGAAAATCACTACCTATTCTTTTATAAGTAATATCAAACCCTTGGTAAACCCACTCGTTCATTCGTTTCCATAAATCCAGGATCTCCGCCTTTCCATGTTCCCAGTCAAGCAGCATTTGTTGAGCAGCTTTCATAATAGGCGCTTCTTTCTCAGCTTGCTCTTTTGTCATGCCTGCTGCAACGAGTGTTTCAACCTCAGTTTTATAGGCATCATTAAACTTTACATAATAATCACCTACAAAATGATCTCCTTTAATTCCAGCACTTTCGGGTGTGGCACCTTTTGCATAGAGCTGCCAGGCAATCATGCTTTTGCAAATATGAATACCGCGATCGTTTACGATACAGGTTTTCACTACATCATAACCACATGCCTTATAAATCTCAGCAACACTCCACCCTAAAAAGTTATTTCTCAGATGTCCAAGGTGCAAGGGCTTGTTGGTGTTGGGGGAGGAGTATTCGATCATGACTCTTTCACCCTTTGTGCGCTCAGTTCCGTATTGTAAATTATTATATGAGTTGTTTAATACCGTAAGCCAATAGGAATCAGATATAGTTAGATTTAAGAAACCTTTAATGAGGTTATAAGCGCTGAATAAGTCTGGTTTTTCTTTCAATAAGACATTACCAATTTCGTCAGCTAGCTGGTTAGGTTGTTTGCCTGTTTTTTTTATAAGTGGGAAGAGCACAAGTGTATAATCTCCTTCAAATTCAGGTTTGGTGGCCTGAATTTGTAATTCATTTGCCTCAATAGGAAGATTGTATAATTGATGAATGATCTGTAAAACGGTATCCCTGATGATATGTTGCACTGATGCCATGATGGGTAATTGAGGAGCAAAAATAATTCAAAAGTCAAAAGTCAAAACCAAAAAGTTGGTTGGCTCTTTGAGCTATTTTATCGTTATTCTTTTTGTTGTTATTGTATAAGGCAGTTTTCCACTAAGACAACAAAGATAACTATGACAACAATGACAACATTATTATTTCTATTCCTAATAATCATAGTTAATTACTAATTAATTCTCCTCCTGTCTAATCATAAACCCTCTGCCACCATCACGCATCATATCACTCATCGGTTTTAGATCATAGCCGGAGGGAATCACAAATTCATTATCCTTGAAATTGGCAGTCAGATCCACTTTGGTAACGATATAGTAAATGGTAGTACCATTATTTCTTTTCAGTTCATATTCCATGGGAAAACCCTTTAGCTTTTGCATACCGGGAACGGAAGCCATACGCATCATAGAACTCATACGAAAACGGTTGCCAACCATAAAATCCGGACAATACCATACCGGCTGCTGCATTTCCTGACCCTGTTTATTGGTGTAGCGTACATTGGCTTTTTTACATGTGTAGCCAGCAATCTTCTTTTCATCAGATAAATATTCTATCATCACATCGTCATTGGATGAGGGCATTTTAAACATTCCCGTTGAATCATTCGTTTCTATCACTTTTCTTACTTCCTCATCTGTACTGTAAAACCCCATCTTTTTACCCATCGCCTGAAAAAGAGTAGTGGTAGTTTTCGTTCCGGCATTGTAATAAACCTGACTATTGCTGAATCCCATATCAATCATCATTTTAGACATACTGTCTTTAAAATACATTTTACCCTTCATCTCCAGGTCGCCCCATCTCATAGAATTGCCAACATCTTGATTCCCTGTAGGGGTTTCATCCTCCTGACGTTTGGTTTCTATTTTCATTTCAATGATGCCCTTGTCGGCTATAATTTGAGCATAACTCTGAACCAAGGGGCAAAAAATAAGAAGGATTATGAATATTTTCTTCATTGAGTTCATTTTCTCAAATTTATCATTAAATCTTCGTAATATAATTTATGAACCTGTTAATTACGCTATTGGTTGGATGTGGTTAAATTTGCATAAAGATAGTGTATGGTAAAAGTCCCCGATTATATTCATTTACTTCCGGAAGATTTTCATCCTTCCAGTCGTGTATGGATCTATCAAAGCAACCGGCTTTTAATGATGTCGGAGGCATTGAAACTGGAAGAGATGATAGATGAATTTGTTGGACAATGGAATTCGCACGGACAGAAAGTGAAAGGTTTTGGTACATTATTCTTTGGCCAATTCATCATTCTGATGGCTGATGAAACGATGGCGGGAGTGAGTGGCTGTAGTACGGATAGTAGTGTTCGTTTTATTAAAGAGGTGGAGAAATCATTGCAAATTCAATTGTTGGATCGTCAATTACTGGCTTTCTGGCATAAAGACAAAGTACAGACAATTCCGCTTTCGCAGGTTGCTTATGCTTTGCAAAATGGGATTATAAATGGAGAAACGCTTTATTTTAATAACGTCGCCAGCACCAAAGCAAAAATTGAGGAGGAATGGTTGTTGCCTGTTAGAAATAGCTGGTTAAAAAAATATCTGCCTGCGGATGCAACTTTGTAATTGCTATTTACATAACATAATTTAGTATTCGGTCCGCTTCATTTACTTTCGCTTAAATTATATTGATATGGCATTGATGAAATCTATTTCCGGTATAAGGGGAACGATAGGAGGAAAGCCCGGTAATAACCTGACCCCTATAGATGTGGTAAAGTTTGCTGCGGCTTACGGATCGATCATACTGGGAAAAAATTTGGGGAATAAAATTGTACTGGGTCGAGATGCCCGTATGAGTGGAGATATGGTGAGTCAACTCGTGATGCAAACACTGGTAGGATTAGGAGCGAAAGTGATTGATCTGGGATTAAGTACCACACCCACCGTAGAGATGGCTGTGGTTTTTGAGAAGGCAGCCGGGGGGATCATTCTCACAGCTTCTCACAATCCGAAAGAGTGGAACGCATTAAAATTATTAAATGAAAAGGGAGAATTTATATCAGCAGAGGAAGGTAAGCAGGTGCTGGCACTGGCTGAATCGGAAGATATTCCGTTTGTGTCGGTCGATCAGTTGGGGTGCATAATTAAAAATGAAGATGCCCTGACAAAGCATATAGATGCAATTCTCAAACATCCTTTTGTAAAAAAAGAGTCAATTGCAAAGAAGAATTTTAAGATTGTTGTGGATGCCATTAACAGCTCTGGCGCATTTGCCGTACCTCATTTATTAAATGCGTTGGGAATACAGAATGTTATAGTATTAAATGAAGATATGCATGGCAACTTTGCGCATAATCCGGAACCTTTGGCAGAAAATCTGGTAGATCTTTGCAACACGGTTTTAAAAGAAAAGGCAGATCTTGGTATTGCAGTTGACCCTGATGTGGATCGTTTATGTTTTGTATCGGAAGATGGTAGTTTGTTTGGAGAAGAATATACGCTGGTAGCTGTAGCTGATTATATGCTGAAACATCAACCCGGCAATACCGTTTCCAATCTTTCGTCTACCAGAGCTTTACGTGATATTACTTTGAAATACGGCGGTACCTATCAAGCCAGTGCTGTGGGAGAAGTAAACGTGGTATCAAAAATGAAGGAGGTAAATGCCGTAATAGGGGGTGAAGGAAATGGGGGCATCATAGATCCTCATTTGCATTATGGTAGAGATGCTTTGGTAGGTATTGCCTTATTCTTATCACATCTGTCTGAAACGGGCCTTTCTCCATCTTCACTAAGAAAATCATATCCTGATTATAAGATGGTTAAGGACAAAGCAACCTTAGCAGAAGGAACTGATATTGCCGCCTTGCTTACAAAAATTGCGTCTGCTTTTTCTGATGCTAAAATCAATACTGTTGATGGCCTCAAAATCGATTTTGAGCATGCTTGGGTGCATCTGCGTGCCAGCAATACTGAGCCGATTGTCCGCATTTATGCAGAAGCTCTTGAGCTTACGGAAGCGCAGCAACTGGTTGATAAGATAAAAGCCCTAATGGGTTGATTTGTTGATTCGTTTGTTAAACCTTCACTGATATGTATAGTCTACATGATGTATGTCATTTTACACATGTAGTAAATTATTGATCTTGAATAATTAAATTATCATTTATGAACAGAATCATTTTATCAATGGTAGCTATTTTATTATCCTTAGCTGTTTTGGCACAGGAAGTAGATACAGATCTACCCGAAAACACTGGTGACAATTTTAGTCTGGAAGGTGCACTAGCTTTATTTAAAAAATCCACATCATTGGAAGACTTTGAGAAAATGCTCAATGATGAAGCTAATAATGTCAATAATTTGGATCTGAATGGTGATGGCGATATTGATTACATAGTGGTTAATGCCATGAGAGAAGGTGATACACATGCCATTGTATTAAGCACCTTTCTGAATGAAAAGGAACAGCAGGATATTGCTGTCATCGGTATTGAAAAACTAGGATCTGAGTCGGCCCGTTTACAGATTGAAGGAGATGCGGATCTGTATGCCGATAATACTATCATTGAGCCAAAAGAAGAAGGGGAGTCAATGATCAGGGTACAAACGGATGATATGGTCCTTACAGATGGTTATGATCAGCAAAGTACTTTTATACAATCTCGTTTGAAATATCAAAATGGACCATCGGATGTGTTCTATTCTTCTGACATGATCGGTTTGAATGCCCGACAGGTTTTTGTAAATGTATGGTTCTGGCCTAGTGTAAGGTTTGTATATGCACCGGGTTATGTTGTATGGCGTTCCCCCTGGCGCTGGGGATGGTATCCGAAATGGTGGAGACCTTGGAGGCCAGTAGGACATCGGGTGTTTTTTGGAAGATGCTCCTCTTATAGAGTGATTTATCATCGTGTGCCATCTAGAAGAGTGGTAGTTGCGCACCGACTTTATGCCCCTCGAAGAAATCATTCTACCATTATCGTTCATAAAAACAGAAGATCTGCTGTCATTGTCAAACCAAGAGCCGGTCGTGGGAAAGCCGTTAGGGTGAAGAGGGGGAGAGGGCGGAGGCCATAGGTTAATTAATAATTGGTAATTAGGATTGCATTATGAATCAAGTTTATCTTTGCTCTTGATTTTCACTACCTTCTATGCAAAGAATTTATCTTGATAACGCGGCAACAACCCCTTTGGATTCAAGGGTACTGGATGTGATGATGCCGTACATGCAGGATAAATTCGGGAATCCTTCTACCATCTATTCCTACGGAAGAGAAACCAGGCTGGCTATCGAACAGGCACGTAAGTCGGTAGCTAAAATTCTGAATGCCCATCCGGCAGAAATATTCTTCACAAGCGGAGGAACAGAGAGTACCAATTCTGCCATTTTCGGTGCGGTAAGAGATCTGGGCTGTACACATATCATTACCTCTCGTATCGAACACCATGCTACGCTTCATCCGGTTGAATACCTGGAAAAAAAGAAAGAAGTAACGGTCAGCTATGTCAACCTGAAAGAAAAAGGGCATATTGATCTTGCGGATCTGGAGAATCAATTAAAGCAGTTAATACCTCAAAAAGTTTTGGTCACCCTCATTCATGCCAATAATGAAATCGGCAATATGATCAGTCTGCATGAAGTAGGGGAGATATGCCATAAATATGGAGCGATCTTTCATTCAGATACGGTGCAGACCGTAGGTCATTTTCCATTTGATCTCAGAAATACTCCGGTAGATTTTATAACTGGTTCGGCTCATAAATTTCACGGACCGAAAGGAGTGGGGCTGCTCTATATCAATGAAAATATCAAGATAAATCCCTTTATGATGGGGGGCGGTCAGGAAAGAAATATGCGTGCAGGAACTGAAAATTTGTATGGAATAGTAGGCTTTGCGAAAGCATTGGAATTAGCTACAGCTGAAATGAATGAAACAAGTCTTTATCTGAAGGAACTCAAATTATATATGCTGGAGCAAATTCAGCAACATCTCAGCTATCTGACCATAAACGGAGATCCGACCGGTTCTTCGAACGATACCGTGTTGAATAT